>DUZJ01000018.1 GCA_013349615.1 Planctomycetota bacterium
GCGTTATCTCACTGGGGTTATCTCACTGGGGTCGGCCTTCATGCCTTCGTGGGGCGTTAATATAGGTAAAAAGACGCGACCAAAAGCGCACATAGTAAACAGCCAAATCCCAAAAAAATAAAAGAATTTTAACTCCTTTATTACCAATAACTTAATCCTGTAAATCCTCTTAAAAACAAGCCGATTTGCGTATCAAACGCGCACATCCGTGCATTTATAGAGGCGCTTCTTTTTTTTACAGAAGCCCAAAATTAAGGAAATGGTGATTGATATATGGCCAATTGTCAACTACGAACGGAGCTTGTCCTGAGCAGAGCCGGCCCTGTCTGCCCTGAGCCTGTCGAAGGGAGCGAAGTCGAAGGAAATTACGGACTACTCACAAGCATCCGGAATCCAACTTTAGCTCACTTTAGGCACTTTAGCTCACTTTTCACTAATTTCCCCTCTACAACTGTAGAGAGCTCACTACAAATCGCTCATTTTATGCAAAACAAACCCAATTTCCAAAAAGACCAAATGAACGTAAGCCAAGTTTCAACAAAGGATTACGAAGATAAGACACTTGGTGAACGCGGGAAAAACAAACCCAATTCAAAGCCAAAACAAACCCAATCAAACCCAATTAAAGCCAATAAAATGCCAAAACAAACCCAATTCAAACCCAAACAAACCCAATTTCACTGTGCAACAATGTTAAACTGCGCAATCTGCAGCGCCGCTTTTTCAACCGGCAAACCTCTTCAGCAGCCGCTGGTTTTATTGACCTTGTCCTGTGTGTCTTATTTACTTGACCTTTCGGCCCCAGAGGCGAATATCGTCGTAGCAGCCGGTGTCGTCGAAAGAACCTACGCCGACCCTGCCCCACGTGAAGCGCTTATCGACAGCGGTCATAATCGGCTCCGCTCTGTCGTCGAAAAAGACCTCAATCGTGCCACTTTCGACGTCTCGCACCAGGCGAACTGTGTGCCACTCATCGTCCCACTTCGTCCCCTCGGTCCGCGTCTTTGCAATCGAGACACGAGGCTTGTCGTCAACGACAAAAATGGAGTTGGCGTGGGCGTCGGATTTGTTAGCAATGTGCACGTAATAGAAATGCGATGGGTCCTGTGCCCCGAAGAAAAGGCACATATCACGATGGCCGTAATCCTTCGTTGTCGAGAGCATTTTCAGCTCCAATACGAAGCTGCCGACAACAACGTCTTTGGCCAGGTTGATATTGAGCGGCGAGCGGACTTTCGGGCTGTACTTGCTCTGCTTGAACAAAGCCAGCACTTTACCACCGTTCTTGTCCTCGATTCGCCAGGCTGCCGGATCGGTTGCCTGCCAGGCATCGAGCGTGCCGTCCTCAAAGTCAGCCTTAAATACCAGCGGCACTTTCACGCCGCCCACCTGCGCAAGGCCCACAGAACCCGCCCGTTCCTTCACCTCTCGGACGGCCTTGAAATCATCATCGGTAATAGAGCCGTAGCTGAAAATGACGACGCCCTGCGCACCCAAATCGCGAGCTGCTTGGGCCTGCTCGGCCAACGCCTGCGTGCTAAGCTCAGACATGCTGCTCTTATTGCCGATGCCCTCCCATATTGGGACCCGGCCGCGGACGAGGCCGACGTGAGATTTCGTCAGCTTCTTGAATGTGCTTGCATTGTTCGTGTAGTTCATCGGCATCAGGTAGTCCACTATGCCCTTTTCCGCCCACCTCACCCAGTCCTGTGCCTGGCTAATACGGGCGCTGGAGTAGCTTCTGAACACCGCCGCGGATAGCTCCATATTCTCTTTCTTTGTAAACTTGCGAAGACGGCTTACGAACTCGGTAATCCTTGAGGCCCTCCACTCGACCCAGGCCGGCTCTGAAGGCTTGACCTTCTCTATATCTACGCCCTTCTTCTTCATCCGGGCTTTGCAGAACTCGCACCTGCACACGCCGCCGGTACGGATGTAGTCGAGGTGAAGTCCGTCAGGCTGGTAGCTATCAGCTACGCTCTTGTAAAGGCCGAACTCATAGTCCTGGACTTCCGGACGCATCGCGCACGCCCACCTGCTGCGCCCCCCCGTTCCCTTGGCCGCAAACGACGGATGCTCTCGAAGCAGCCGGGAACGCCCGCCTTCCGTGAAGACACAGAACCACGGATGCACTTTTATACCGCGCCTCCGGCAGGCATCTATAAGCACCTTGAGCGGGTCCCAGTCGGGATACTTCGGGTTGACGTCGGCCAGGCCGGTCACGAAGTCCACAGCCCCGTTCGTGCCCTTGACGACCGGGATGAGGATGTCCACAGCCGCATCGGCAAGCCTTTTGGCGTGCCTCTCGACCTCATCCTTACTGCCGAAATCTCTAACCTTGTGCGACCAAACCGCCAGTCCGAATTCGTGTCTGGCCTGCGCTCCGGGCCCTGGCCTACCTTGAGCGAAGACATAGTTTGTCCCCGACAAAAGAGCCGTCAAAGACACCGCCGCCGATGTCCTGATGAAATCTCTGCGTGAGACATTGTGCGATATCCGGTTTACTTTCTTCCTCATAACAATTCCTTTCCATCAAAAAATCTAATGTGCAAATCCACACTTATCTTCCCTCCAACTCCTAATTCGTATCTGTTGCCGAAACTGCATTTGTCATTCCTGCAAAGTAAATGTGTAGCCTAAAAATGCCGGTTTTTTTCGGAAGGCGGCCTCGCCGCGGCCAGCTACGTTTGTCCGCCGTCCGAGTGGGTAATAGTCGCCTTTCTGGGGCCCCGTCATTATAATGATAGAAGCTATTGTCTTTCTCCGCGAATATTGCTGATTATGCAGCCATACCAAACATCATCCTTCGGGGTTCTCCGAGCTCAGTCAACTTAGCCAATGCAATTACAGCAAAGAAGTGTATTGTCTCTGTTCTGAGGCAGCATCTGGCGAAAATCGGCCACGGCTCTTGTAAGCGAATCTATTGTCTTGGAAGCCGAATGGTCGCCGGCGGTTTTTAATATATACGTCAGGCCCTTGAGACCAAACTGGTCGCCATTCGGCGACTTCGCTTTAGTAATACCATCTGTGAAGACCAACAATCGCTCGTCTTTGTTTATGTTGTGTCGCTTTGTCTGGAAAATCATGTCCCGGATGCCGAGCACAGAATCATTCGCTTGCCCAAGCGGCCCCACGGCTCCCCGCGGTTGCACGATAAGAGGCTGGAGCTGGCTGGCGTTGACGTAATCAAGATTTCCCTTGGCAGGGTCAAACACACCCAGGAACAAGGTTACAGACGTTTCTTTGGGTAAATCCTGAATCAGATGCGAATTGACGTGCTTCATAACTTCGGACAGCTCATCACAAAAAGACATCGTAGTTCGCAAAAGTATCCGAAGGCTGGACAACACGACGGCAGCCGGCAGACCCATATCGCAAACTCGACCAACGGCAAAAGCCAAACGACCGTCCGCCAGAGACCACAGGTCGCAATAATCACCTCCCACCCACATGACCGGCTTGTAGTGAACCGCCAGGTCAACACCGGATACATCCCGTGGTATGGCCGGGGCCAGCTTCAATTGAATCTTCTGGGCCAGCGACAACTCATGGTCAAAGAGACTTCTCTCCGCCTTTGCCTGCATGAGGATGAGACTCTTTCGTGTGTAGATAACCTGTCTTGAGACGGCCCGTACAAAATCAAACATCTGCTCCGGTGAGGTCTGCGGAGTCTGGCCGATTGGGATATCAAGGTAAAGCAAATCACCGACCTTAGAAACATCGCCGAGCGGCGCACAAATCAGGGCCCTGGGACTGTGTGCATCAACAGCCGTCCAGGTTACCTCGATATCGGCCGAATATACAGTCTTGACCATTGCGGCCTCGCCTGAAGAGCGGACTGCGTCCAGAACATGACCGGAGACACGAAAAGCAAGTCGAGGCGGAACAAAGGCGCCCGTGTTCTGGGCCGCCGCATCATCCTGAGCATCGCCAAAATGGCACGCAACGATGTCGGGCCGTTCGGGTATTGGCTCAGCCCTTTCGGGCAGCCTCAGCACCGCTGCAACTGCTTTTGGACCCTGGGCCAGATATCGACACACTTCCGGGTACAACGCGGACGGACTTGCCAGCTCTGACAAGCGCTCAACGATTTTCTCAAACCGTTCGAGGAACGGACCGGATAAAGCTTCAGCCGGCTTGTCCTTGCCGGAGATAATCTCCGCCTCGAAGCCGCCTGTTGTAATGTTGGCGGTTATCTTGATGGAATCATCCCGCTTAATTTGCTGGTCCAGGGACGGCGTTATCGATAGAGCGAAGGAACCAATAACCACCGGTTCACCGGGAAGAACAGCAGACGCTTCCATACGCTTACCATTAATAAATATACCATTGCTGCTGCCAAGGTCCTCCACAATCCATCGGCCAAAAGGGTCCTGGAAGATTCTGGCATGTTCCCGCGAGACGTCTCGGCTTTCGATGAAAACATCACATCGGGGACTGCGCCCGATGATGGTGCATTCTTTGTTCGGTTCGAGACGCTGGGTTTTTCCACGTCCGGTTATTGTTAACATTGCCGCTGCCATATTCAGCTCCTCATCTTTTCATCCTCTTACCACATTATTTGGCTGGTGCGAGCGCTGCCCTTTTATGCTCTTTTCTCGAAGCGTTGTTTCGCCACATTGGCCACTGTTGAATACAGGCGCCTCGCGTCTTGAGTGCGTATAATCCTACAACAAATGTGTCAACAGTCAACCAAAATAAAAAACGCGTACCGGCTGCCGGAGGCGGGCTTCTATTGACAGAGGCGACATCTTTCTGCTGCAGCCGGTTAAAGGAAAGAATGTTTATAACGACTTTATGGTTTTTAACTTTTGTGAAATAAAAAAGAGCTGCCGCTTACACAAATTTTTGAGTATGCGAACAAAGGACTTATGGGGCAACCAGCGGTTTAAGTGGCAGTAATTGGGGTGGATGTGTCCTGCCGTGGCAAGAGAAGCAAGTGCGAAGATGAAAAAATCTGTGGACAGCAGGAATTTTTGGTCGGATTTTTCTCTATAGAATGTTTGTAAAGTCAGTCAGATACAGGGTTTGTGCGTTTTTTCGCGGCTGAAAAAAAAATGTGCTATCTATGAATTTTTTTCTTGATTAAAAATTCTCTAAAATCTTATAATATTTTGCTTGACGGGAATATAGGTAATCTGATAAATTGAATTAAAATAGGCTTATTGTGTTCTGTCGATTTGGGCTTTCTAACTTGCGAATATTGCAGTTTTTTCGATAGAGTGAGGAGCTATTGAGCGAGGGTGAAGCTATCGCGAAGGATTTGTGGTTCGGCCTGAGTAGCTTTACACTTTTATCGATAGCTCTGATTGGGCCTCTGAAAGGAGGAGCATAGAACCATATCTAAATTATATGGAGGAGTATGAAAACATGCCCTAAGAACAAGTATTATTTTTTTTAGAGGCAAGCACAGGGTTGGTGAAGGTCTTTGTTGCTTGTTTTATTTGGAAGTTGTTTGAGACGCGCACAGAATTTAGAGAACATTGTCCGTACTCGTTGTACGAAGGCAGTGAAGGTTTTGAGTGCCTGTCGAAAACAACAAGGTGTTTTGGCTTGGAGCCAAGAGAAAGACAGGTTTTTTTAGATTTTTGAAGGAGGAATGTTATGTGTAGAAAATTTAGTTTTTTAGTTTCTTTTGTTTTAGTGCTTTGTTTAGTCGGCAACACCTGGGGAATAATAGCAAACCAGGACATCGGCTCGCCCGGTATCCCCGGTAGCGCCAGTGAGGCCGCCGGCGTGTGGACTGTTGAAGGCAGCGGCGCTGATATCTGGGGCGGTAACGACGCATTCCACTACGTGTACCGGCCTATGGAAGGCAACGGTATAATGAAAGTGAATCTCACCAGCATGACCATAACGGACCCCTGGGCGAAAGTGGGCGTGATGATTCGCGAGACCCTTGCTGCCAATTCGAAGCATGCCATGATAGCGACTACTGGGAGTAAAGGCTGCCAATTCGTTTGGCGTGAGAACACCGGTGGGGACAGCTACGACGAAACAACCGGCGGCCAGATAGTACCTAAGGAGATGTGGATAGAGCGCGACGGCGACACGTTGAGAGGTACGTTTTGGTACTGGGCCATACAGAACGTTTATGGCAATTGGATGTTCGTAGAAAGAACCATCCCGATGAATACGGACGTTTATATCGGGTTGGTTGTCTGTTCGCACAATGACGGCGCTCTTTGCACGGCTGAGTTCGAAGGCCCGGGCACCCCTTCGGGGCCTGGCCTGGAAGACCCCCCCATTCCCAATCCGGGGTCTCCGGTGAGCTGGCCTGCGGCTCCTTACAACAATGCCTGGTTGCTGATGCCGGAAGATGGGGCGACTAGTTTGCCCGTAACTCAGACTCTTACCTGGATGCCGGGAGATGATGCCACTTCGCACGATGTGTACTTAGGCACCAGCCCGACACCGACAGATGAGGCCTCTGTTGCCACAAAGGCACTGGGAGATGAAAGCTATACTCCCGACACACCACTTGCAGAAGGCACGATGTACTACTGGCAGATTATTGAGCAGCCTGGCGATTATGCAGGTCCTATCTACAGCTTTAAGACCGAACGCACCGGAACGGGTATGATAGATTATCAGATCTGGTTCGACATCGAAGGAGGGACTGTTCCAGACCTGACGAGCAATCCCCGCTACCCGGACGACCCGACCGTGACCGGCCAAATTACAGTGCTCGATTCGGGAGAGGGATTGGGCGACAACTACGGCGCCCGGGCGATTGGCTACTTAGCTCCCGAGACCAGCGGTGACTATACGTTCTGGATTGCCAGTGACGATGACTCCGAGTTGTGGTTGAGCACCAGCGGGAAAGGCTGCGAGGCGGTCATGATCTCCAGTGTGGCCGGCTGGACCGGCTACCACGCCTATGACTGGCAAGATTCACAGAAGTCCGCACCCATCTATTTAGAGGGCGGCCAGAAGTATCCGATTTGGGCACTCTGGAAAGAAGGCGGCGGCGGAGACCATTGTTCCGTTGCATGGGAAGGTCCCGACGCGCCAAGCCGGACAGAAATTGACGGCTATTTCCTGATGCCGGGTTATGTGAACCTTGAGGCCTCTAAGCCGATCCCGGCAGATGGAGCAATACTAACGGTTCAAGAGGTCGCGACGGTTAGCTTCACGCCAGCATCTGGAGCCACAGAACACCAGGTGCTCTTCGGTGAGGCCGGCTCTATGGCACCGTATGCAACGCTGTCGGCAGATGAGACCTCCGTGGCCGTATCGGTTGAAGTAGGAAAGTCCTACGAGTGGCAGGTCAATGAGCTCTTCGGCACCGAAGTCGCAGAAGGCTGCCCCTGGAGCTTCTCGGTTGAAGAATGGGCCAGCATAGACATTGGTAACGCCTGGGGCGGCAGCGCCACCCAAAGTGGCGATTGCTGGATCATTGTAGCGGACGGCGGTGACATCTGGGGCAACGGTGACCATTTCCACTTTGTCTATCAAACCCCGACGTTCACCAGAGACGAGGGTACAATCATCGCAAACGTCAAGAGCTTGGTGAATACCAATACTTGGGCAAAGGCCGGCGTGATGATTCGTGAGACGACCGCCAGTGGTTCAAAGAACTCCTGTATGCTGACGACCTGTCCTGACGGTCAGAACTTGGCCTCGTTCCAGTGGCGTAGTGAAACTGGCGGCGGTTCCGACAGCGTTTATGAAGGCGGCCTCGGCGGTATTCCCGAGTGGGTCAAGTTAGTGCGGAAAGGCAACCTGTTCAAGGGTTACTATTCGGAGGACGGCATTAACTGGACGCAGCGCGGCGAACAAACAGTCGAAATGAACTCATTCGTTCGTGTTGGACTGGCTGTTACGTCGCACAACTCGGGCGCGCTTACCACGGCCGAAATCTGCGATTTAAGCATCACGACTCCGGACCCGCGACAGGCATGGAACCTTATGCCGCAGTGCGGAGCTACCGGCCAGTCCATTCATGCGACTGTTAGCTGGAATGCCGGAGACGGCGTCGCTTCGCAGCGCGTGTACTTCAGCAGCGATGAAGCTGCTGTAATGGCTCGTACTACGCTTACAGCAGAATTACCGGCTGATGTTACCGAGTGCGACCCGAACCCTGCAAAAAGACAGTCTCTCATGTTGACCGAGACTTATTACTGGGTTGTTGATTCGGTAATGCCTGATGGAACGGTCATACCGGGCGAAATCTGCAGCTTCACGGTTGCAGACCATCGACTCGTGGATGATTTTGAGTCCTACCCTGTTGACCCGGAAGCACTTCCGGAGCAGGAGATGGTTCCCGGTGATATTCTTGTTGAGGCGGTTCCGCCTCCGGACAATACGTGGGTTGAACCGAAGACTATTGTTCTTGTTGCTGCGGTTGCACCGGGCGAAGATTGTCTGGTCTCTCGCTGGGACTTTGAGGGCGACTTCACTGATTCAGGCGGCGGCGGTAACGATGGCACACCTGTAGGTGACGCAACCATAGTTGCCGACCCGGATAAAGGCAACGTGTTGAGCCTTGGCGGTGCTCAGGATTATGTTGACTGCGGCAATCCCGACGAGCTCAACTTCAGCACAGGCGATTGGTCCCTGTCTGCCTGGGTCAAAAATACCATGACCGGCACAGGCGATGATAACAAGGGCAGTATTATCGCCAACGGTGGAGATGGTGGCGGTGGACACCGCTATTGCATGGTTCAAAGCGAACAAGATGAAGGTGAAGTCACCTTAGTCACTGATGATAATTCATCCAAGAAGCAGGCCAGAGGTGATGCCACCAAAGTCAACGATGGCACCTGGCACCATGTCCTCGGCATCCGCGAAGGCGACTCGATCAGGATCTATATCGATGGCAAGCTTGAAGGAAGTTCAGGCACAAATGCCAACTACGACCTTTCGGGTGCGTCTCAGGCCAATGTCTTAATCGGAGCCATAACAAAAGCATCAGACTCCAGTATCTACAAGACTTACGAAGGCCTGATCGACGACGCCAGGATTTACAACTGTGCTCTGTCGGCAGGCAACGCAAGGTATATGGCCGGTCTGGGCGATTTGACTGTGGAGAAGGATGGTTACTTTGGTCCTACGATAGTGCATTGGGCCATGGATGAAGGCAGTGGTGATACGGCTTTCGACAGCACGGACAACCACCTTGATGGTGCCATTAGCGGCGCCCTATGGGACGCTACTACTGCTGACGGCTCGGCCTCGTGCCTGGACTTCAACGGATTCGGTGACAACGTGCTCAACCTCGCTGCAGGACCGTACCTGAATGGTTTGGATGCAATGACGATTTCGCTGTGGGTCCAGTCTGATTTGACCGACACGGACAAGGGCTTTTTCATGGGCTCAGACTCCGGCAGCGACCGTCATGGCATGCGCTATGACAGGCGCGGCGGCAGTGCCGACCCGGACGGAATTGACGTTATCAAATATGGCGTCAGGACCAATGAAGGCAATGAAGAGGATGAAAGCTCTGAGAACCTTCAGACCACCGATTGGCAGCACATCTTAATGACCTGGGAGTCCGGCGTTGGACTGACGTTGTACATCAACGGATATAAGGACAGTCCGACCTTCGACGCTGGCGCCAAAGGCGGCATTACGGACGGCTACAACAGGATACTGGCTGGTAAAGGCAGCAAAGATGGTGCCGACGACGCAGGCTGGGACGGCCGTATCGATGACCTTCGGATTCTCGACTATGTTGTGTCGGAAGGCGAAAGAAGGTGGCTTGCCGGTATCGGCAATAAAACCCTGCCGGATTGGTATCATCCGCTCATTGCGCGCTACGACTTTGATGCGGGCGAATATACCGACAGCACCAGGAACCACTTCGACGGCATCCCCTTAGATGGCGTGAGCATAGCTGATGATCCAACACAGGGCATGGCTGCCACTTTCGACGGTGATGGCGACTGTGTGGACATCGGGAATTCCGAATTGTTCAACCCCGGAGCTGGCGACTTCAGTGTTTCGGTTTGGATCAATATGTCGTCGTATGATGGCAACTGGAGTAATGCGATTGTCGGCAAACGCGGTGAAGGCGGCCAAGGTTGGCAGCTCCGAAGGCTCAGCGATACTCACAGGATCAGCTTTACCACACGAGGCGGTGGCGATGAAGATGGATGGGGCCCGGGCGGCACGGACATCCCACTTAACGAATGGGTTCACGTCGCGGCCGTACGTAAAGGCACCCAGAAGTGTCTATACGTCAATGGAAAACCAGAAGCTGTCTCTGATATCGGTGACTACATCGAGGATTGCACCCAAAACGTGTACATTGGAGCCAGAGCCGCCGGCGATAATAACCCGGAAGCATTCTTCAATGGGATGATCGATGAGCTGCATATCTACGATATCGCCCTGACGTGGGGCCAGGTTATAACCCTTTACGACCCCCAGAATCTGATAACCACCAAGTGGTCCGGCAGAGCCGCTGCGTCTCCGAAACTTGACCACGAGATTGCCCACTGGGGCAGTCAGTCGATGAGAGTCGAGTACACCGGTGATGGTGCAGTCAATCGCATCGATCCCTTCGGGGACGGTGCCGACCCGCACGAATGGAGCGGTGACTGGACTTTAGGCGGAACTGAGGCACTGTCGATATACTTCAGGGGCGATCCGGATAATGCTCCCGGTATGATGTTCGCACAACTGACGACTACTGTCGAGAGCGCTCACACCCAGAGGGTTGTGTACGACGGCGATCCCGAAAATCTGACGATTCCTGAGTGGCAGGAATGGAACATCAAACTGCACGATCTCTACACCGGTAAACCTTTCGTTCCGCCACTGCCCGACGAAGGCCTGCCCGCTACGAAGATCAAATCGGTGGGTGTCGGCATTATCGGCGCCGGCAGCGGTGTCTTGCACTTCGACGATCTCCGTATATATCCAACCAGATGCGTTGCACAGTACGCACCATCTGCCGATATCACAGGCGATTGCATTGTTAACATGGACGACCTCAAGCTATTGGCAGGCGACTGGCTCGATGGCGACAAGACCGAACTCGGTCTGGTAGCACGCTACGAGTTTGAAGGTGACCTCACCGATTCATCCGGCAACGGTCACGACGGCACTGCTAATGGTGACATCAGCTTCGCAGACGACAGAGGCGGCCAGGTTCTGAGCCTCCCAGGCGGCGACGATCAGTATGTGAGCATCCCGCCGGTTGGTATCAGCGGAAATGATCCGACAACCATCGCCTGCTGGGCAAAGTCCGACACCACGGACATCCCCGACTGGACCCTTGTGTTTGGGTTCTCGACCGAGGGAGGCGGATGCGGCAGTCACTTCAACATCGGCAACATAGGCGGGCCCGGCGGTATCGGAGCCCACGCCTGGTGCTTCGAAGATACCATATTCACGGATGATGAAGCTTTGGAGTGGCGCCATTATGCGATGACGTTTGATGGAACAACAATAACGTACTACGGAGACGGTGACTATATCGGGCAAGTCGACATGGATCTCTCTATCTGCGGTGACCGTGTCAATATTGGCAAGCGTAACACGCAGGCCAGCTCCTTCCCCGGTAAAGTGGATGATGCTCGCATCTACAATCGTGAGCTCTCTACTGCCGAGATCAATACCGTCATGAGTGGTGCAGAAATAGTTCCAGTCTACACACCGCTTGAGTCGGCTGCGAATCTGTACGATGAGGAGCCTGTGAACTCCAAGAAGATTAACTTCAAAGACTATGCTTTATTGATGCAGGAATGGCTCTTAGAAATCTATTGGCCGTAATCTGCGTTTCTACAATGCTCTAAAGCATTAGTCATTGAATTGCACCTGTCCGGGGCCTATACTGTTCGGTATAGGCCCCGGTTGTTTTTTATACCGGGCGGTGTATATTTCATATCAAGGGGGCCGGTTTCGGGGGCAGGATTTGAATTAAGCGGCTAAACCCGCAGGCTCTTTTGACCGATACGGTACATAGACTTGTGCCGAGTGAGGGCCCAATCGTCCTATAAGAAAAGTGCGGCCAATTTGCACTTCCGGCTGAAATCGAAAGAACTTCGGCCGGGCGGGAGTTAGCCATAGCTTTTGACGCCACCATAAAAGAATATCTAAAAGAAATTGACGAAGCGTCACTGCTGACAGCGGAGCAGGAACACTCGTTAGGAAAACTGATTGTCGAACAAAACGACCCGTGGGCAAGGGACCAGTTGGTCAGAAGCAACCTGAGACTGGTCGTTAATATCGCAAAAAAGTATGGCGGGAGGGGAATGAGTCTTGGCGACTTGATTGAGGAGGGAAATCTCGGTCTTATAAGAGCTGTTGACTACTTTGACCCCCACCGAGGCACACGGTTCAGCACCTATGCGGCGTGGTGGATAAAGCAAAGCATCAAGCGTGCACTGCTGGAAAATATTCAGCCGGTGCATATTCCTACATATATGGTCACATTGATAAATCACTGGCGGTATACGGCGACAGAGCTGGAGAACAAACTCGGCAGGACGCCGGACGTCGAAGAGATGGCTGATATAATGAAACTGCCGCTGCGGAAGGCAAAAATCATACATCGGATAGTCGAGGTTCTTAGCTCAGCAACGGAAAGTCTCGAGGCTGATGAGTCGGGCGCCGAACAAATGCTCGAAACGACTTTGGAGGACGAGAGTGCCGCCCAGCCGGAGGACGCTTTGGCTGCCGATGAAGAAAAAGCAATGGTTTTAAGTCTGCTCAACGAAGTCGAGCCCAGAGAAGCTAATATCTTGAGGATGCACTACGGCCTGGACGGAAAGAGCCCGATGACACTTAGAGAAATTGCTAAATACTTAGGCCTGACCCGTGAGAGGATACGACAGATTCAACGCGGCGCACTTACCAAGCTCTATGAATATATGAACGAGGAGCAGCCATAACGCCGTTCACGCCTTACAACAAACCCCCAGACAACGCCCGAAAAACAAACCAATAAAACTTGCACTTCGCCTGTAATATCCTGATAATAGATAGCGGTAACCGGATTGGCCCGGCCGTTCAGGCAATTGTAATTTTGATAAATACCAGGCAGAGCTGATAAATGACGACAAAAGAAATTGAGCTTCAAAAATACATTCGCAGCATACCGGACTGGCCCAAAAAGGGGATTTTATTTCGCGATATCACGCCTTTGCTGGCTGAGCCGAAGGCGCTCGCAGCAGCAATAGACGCTTTGTGCGCAGGCTTTACACGAGCGGGCATTGAATATGTGGCCGCGGTGGAAGCCAGAGGTTTTATTTTCGGAGCGGCGGTTGCAGCCAAGCTCGGGGTCGGCTTTGTACCTATACGCAAGAAGGGCAAACTACCCTTCAAAACTGAAAGCATAACCTATGATTTGGAATACGGCACCGACACCCTCCAGGTGCACATCGATGCGATAGAGACCGGGGCGAAGGTTTTGATGGTTGACGATTTATTGGCGACGGGCGGTACAATGGTGGCGGCCTGCAAGCTCATCGAAAAAATAGGCGGTCGAATCGCGGGGATAACGGTTCTTATCGAGCTTTCCGAACTGGCCGGAAGAAACAAACTCGAAGGATATAATATCAGCACTGTTATTTCTTATTGATTGCTCCTCCAGGTGACCAATCACCGCTGCCATCTCCAGAGAGGAATAGAAAACAATGAAAGAGACACGGATATGTTTTACCAGGCTTATAACGGCCGCGATTGTAATGCCGCTGATCACGCTTACCATGTTTGCGCGAGCACGCCCGCAGCAGAAACCACTTGCTGGCTTTGAAGTTGGTCCACGAACTGACAAGATCGTACCGAAGCGATTCATTATCGACCCTCCTACAATAGAGAACCTGGGCTTCCGGTGGTATATCGAGGGTGACAACAATCGGAACGCCTCGGTTACCGTTGCGTTCAGGAAGAAGGGGCAGGCGCAGTGGAAGAAAGCCCTGCCGATGCTGCGCGTTCATCATGAGGTCTCGAACCAGAAATATGGGCCGTACCGCACGGGCAACCTGTTCGCCGGCAGCGTGTTGTTCCTGGAACAGGCGACGGAGTATGAAGTGCGATTCACCATGTCCGATCCGGATGGCGGCGCACCACCAGAGCCAAGGATCGTCACCACTATGACACGGGCCAAACCCAGGGCGTTCGAAGGTGGGCGAACGATAAAGGCCACCGCAGAGAAGGGACTCATGGCTGCCATTGAACAAGCGCAGCCCGGCGATGTGATTCTACTGCGAGCGGGCATCTATAAGGGGCCGTTTGATATGAAGAAGTCCGGCACTGCCGACAAACCCATAGTTTTTCGTGGTCCGGCCGATCGCAAGGCGGTACTGGAAGGTCAGGGAGTCGGCGGCAAGTCAAGAATCGTTACACTCAATGGCACACATCATCTGCATTTTGAAAGACTGACCTTCCGCAACGCACGGATGGCTATCTATGCCGCAAAACCGGGCGGTTCAAAGGGTCTTGTCGTCCGTGGATGCAGGATCCACGATGTGGTATACGGAATTAACACCGGCTGCGAGAATTCTAAAAACTGGTACATCTCCGACAACGATATCGTCGGCATCAATACAACGTGGTATCCCCGACCATCGAAGACATATATGAGCCCCGGCCACACCGGTATCAACATCTACGGACGCGGCCACGTGATATGCTACAACCGCATCACGAGATTCAGCGATTCAGCCGCGATCTACAACTTCGGCCCGCCGGTAGATGATGTAACCAAGCACTGCGTGAACATCGACTTCTATAATAACGACCTCTCCTGGGCCCAGGATGACACATTCGAAGCGGATTTCGGCTGCCACAACGTGCGGTTTTATTGCAACCGCTGCTATAATGCACACACAGGAATGTCCACTCAACCGTTCTATGGCGGCCCTGTCTACCTGATTCGCAACGAACTCTACGCAATCACAAGCCTCAGCTATAAGCTGAACAATTACCCGGCCGGCATCGAGGCATACAACAACACATCATGTTGTGCCGGACAAGGTTTCCGTCCACCGGCTATCTGGCAAAACGGTCACTTCAGAAACAACCTTTTCATGGGCGGCAAGGGATACGCGATGGAGTCCGGCTCGCAAACAGCCTACAGCACGATGGATTACAACGCGTACCGTCGCAACGAGCCAGATCGGCTGCTCAAGTGGACAAGCCACAATGCAAATGTCGGCAGATACCAGTCGATTGAAAAGTTCTTCAAAGCCACGGGACTCGAGGAGCATGGCATCCTGGCAGACTACGAAATCTTCATCAACGCCAAACCGCCGGAAAAGGGGAGGTCTTGTAAACCCGGTGATTACGACCTGCGGCTGAAGAAAAACGTTAATGTAGTTGATGCCGCAATTGCCCTGCCGCAAATCACTGAAGGTTTTGTCGGAAAAGCACCGGACTTGGGCTGCTACGAACTCGGCCGCGAACCTCCGCATTATGGGCCAAGACGCTTTTGAAAGGATCCAAGGCTGACAGATGCCTTATCAAATTTGCGTCAGGCAAACCTGGCTGTGCCACCTTTTGTAAATTGCTGTTATTTCAGATATAAAACTATACCCACCCACCAAGTGTCCAAGCCCGATGCCATCTTCTGTAAATTAGTGCCATATACGATGTAACACTACAACTACAAAAGGTCATTCTTGAAAAGGCACTTGCAAATTGTGAAAAAAATTCAACTTTTTCTGAGATTATTGTTGCATTATAATGCTTATGGTGATATATTACTACATATTAGTGAGGATGTTGTCCTATGCAGTTAATGTCAATAGAAGATTTGGCGGTTTATCTGGGCGATTCAAAACGCACGATTTACAAGTACATCGCCGGCGGCGATTGTCCGCCGTATATTCGGATAAGCGCAAAGAATATCAAGTTTGACCGGGCGGACGTCGACGCCTGGCTGGAATCTAAAAAGGTCTTTCCGAGGCCGGGAGGTAAAAAAATGAGCGACCTTACATTCGTTGACCGGGCAAAAGCTGCACTCAAGAACATAGTCAACGATAGCAAGCTGCGCTGGACACCACGTGCACAAGCCGTTTTGGAACGGGCACAAAAACAGGCTCACCAGGATGGCTGTGAACTTCTGGGTACTGAGCATGTCCTGTTTGGGATTATCTCTGTAGAGGACTGCCTTGGCGCGGTCATACTCAGAAACCTCAAGGTCGATAAGGCAAAGCTCCGAGAGGTGTACGAGCAACTAAACAAGGATGCGAGCGTGCAAGCCGAAGGTAAGACGACCAATGACTGGCAAAACCTGACGGACAGTGCGCAGAAAGCAATTCGGTGTGCCTCTGAGGAAGCGGCTCGATTAGGGCATGAATACGTTGGTGCCGAACACTTGCTGGCGGCGGTTTTGCTTGTCGGCGAAGGCTGGGGCCACCGGATTTTGACAGAGCTTGATGTTACTCTTGAAAAGGTGCGTAGAGAAACCGCAAAACTGATTGTTAGCCGACATCCTGTGAAAGAATGATGTATCCACTTTTCAGTATAGTGAAACCTTAATTAGGATAAAACAAGGAAAGGAAAAGCAAATGATAACCGATGCTTTATTACGTGCCTTGGGCAAAGCGGAGCGCGTATTTGCTTGGCAAACTTTAGGTTATGCTGCTATTGTAGCTTTTGTTATTTTTTGCATCTACCGCATCGCGAAATTTTTCATTGGTGGGAGAAAGGAGCAAAAGTTGATACGTATGGAATTGAGTAAGCTTGCCGAGGAAGTTCGCATTATCCGCCAAAAGCTCGAAAATCACGAAGAAAGTGACGGGGCAGCCGATCCGCAGTGAAATAAATTGAGAGCGTAAGGAAAGGAATAAAGATGATTAGTAACCTTCTTATCCTGGCAGAGGGCGCAGGACGCACGATGTTTTCAGGTAGCAACGCAGTAATACTTGTCGTGTACGCCTTCTTTGTGGGTCTAATCATCATAGCGGCGATTGTGTTTATACGATTCCTGAGCAGTGGGATGAAGGAAATGAAATTGATGCGGATGGAAGTGGGGAAGCTGGCGGAGGAACTTCGTCTGCTGCGTAAGGAGCTGAAAGACCGTGAGCGGAGTGATTCGTAAGCACAGTGATGATGATTCGGCCACTGTGCGTAAGCGTTTAAACATATAGAGGCAGAAATACAGGAAAGGAAAATGAAATGATAAGTAATACATTAGCTTTTTTTACTCCAGGGCCGATAGAGTTGATAGTTGTCCTGATGATTGCTCTTTTTTTTGTGGCCATTCCTGTTGCTTTGGTTGTCTTGCTTGCCATCTATGTTTCCAAAAGCAGCAAGGAAAGACAGAAACTTCATCAGAAAATGGCCGAACTAACCGATGAGCTAAAGCGGACTCAGGAACAAATGCAAGGCAAGAAAAAAGACGAATCTTCGAACAAGTCAGGATGACATTTTTCTTGCGGTTGCGATACGGTCGTTGTCGTGAAAATCCTTTTCGATTTTTATTTCGGCGAAGGCGCCGGCTTGTTCAAGCAGCTCTTTAATCACCGGTCCTTGTGCATATCCTATCTCCAACATCAACGCAGCATCTGGTTTTAGGAAGGCATCTACTTTATCAATAATTCTTCGGTATATATCCAAGCCGTCATCTCCTGCGAACAGAGCCAACTTCGGTTCATAATCCTTTACGTTCTTTTCAAGTTTCTCATACTCAGCTGCACTTACATAAGGCGGATTGCAGACAATCAAGTCAAATTTGTCCACGTCCAACCGGGGGACAAGTGGTTCGAATAAATCGCCGCACAATAGTGTGATTCGGTCTTTTAGCTGATACTTCTCGATATTCTGTGCAGCGACATTCAGGGCGGCATCGCTGATATCTGTTGCGATTATCCGGGCATCGGGGAAATTTTTTGCGATTGCGACGGCGATACAGCCGCAGCCGGTACACAAATCGCAGACGAATTGAGTGCCGGTGCGAGCCCCGTTAGAAACGTCTTCTGTTCGCGTCATATTGCGCATTGGAGAATTTCTAACGGTGGGTGCTCGCAAAAATTCGATGGCACGTTCGACGAGCAATTCCGTCTCCGGCCGAGGTATCATACAATCAGGATTGAGTTCTAACTGCAAAGAGTAAAATTCGGTTTTGCCGGTCAGATAGCAAATCGGTTCGTTCCGGCCGGCCCGGTTTACTAAATCGTGCAATCTGTCCAGTTGGTCTTTAGCCACAGGCTTGTCGAATCGCGTATATAATTCGATACGCTCCATTGCCAAAACGTGGCTGAGCAGAAGCTCGGCACTTAGGCGGGGCGAATCGATGCCCTTGCCGGTAAAGTGTTCGGTCATCCAGTTTAAGAGCTTTTGTATCGTCCAGGTCTGCATGGTGAGATTATAGCCGGGGCAAAGAAAAGTGAAAAACAAAAAGAACTTAGAGAGACTCTGGGGCCAAAATAGGTTCGGCAAGCTCACTACAGATTGGGTTTGTTTTGGGTTTGTTTGGGTTTGTTTTGGCATTTTATTGGCTTTAATTGGGTTTGATTGGGTTTGAATTGGGTTTGAATTGGGTTTGTTTTTCCCACGTTGACCAAGTGTCTTTTTTTCATAATCCACTGTTGAAACTCGGCTTACGTTCATTTGGGCTTTTCGGAAATTGGGTTTGTTTTGCATAAAATGAGCGATTTGTAGTGCGCTCACTACAAATGTAGAGGGGAAATTAGTGAAAAGTGAGCTAAAATGCCTAAAGTGAGCTAAAGTTTGATTCTCGATGCTCGTGAGTAGTTCGTTGTTCATATTTCACAGTTCATTGGTTATTGGCCCCGCACCAATTAGTCGTGAGCCAAGCTCAATTGGTGCGGGGTCTGCGCTGCGCTACGAGATTCTCGATGCTCAAGAGTGGTAAAATGGGTAATTCTCATAAGGTGTTACAGCTTCGCTACAAGACTATTCATCATTAAACAATCATCATTTCCTTGTTTTTGGGCTTCTGTAAAAAAAAAGAAGCACCTCTATAAATGCACGGATGTGCGCGTTTGATGCGAAAAATGGCTTGTTTTTGACAGTATTTGCAGGATTAAGTTGTTGGTAATAAAGGAGTTAGAATTTTTTATTTTTATCAGATTTGGCCGGTTACTATGTGCGTTTTTGGTTGAAGAAACACGGACAAACACTGACTTTTTACGGACTAACACTGAAAAAACAGCGTAGAGAATGCGGAGGACGCAGAGTAAAGCTTAGCCACGAATTGACACGAATTACACGAATTTTTTAGACGCGGATTAGGAACAGACGCAAGATGCAAGACTCAAGATACAAGACACGAAGACATAAAGAAAAAATTAGACGCTGATTTCGCAGATTAACGCTGATTACATGGATTTATTGCCACGAAAAAGCCCAAAATGCACAAAAGAGACAAAAAAAAGGCCAAAAAAGTACCCCCGCACTAACCCTGTAAGTGCGGGGCAGGTGGACACGTTTAATTTTTTCGATAAATTGAGCTAAGCAGAGCGGCTCTGTCGCGGTGTTGCTGCTGCCGGGGATTTCGGTCCTGTAACTTAGAAGTGGCTGCCGGTTGAAAATCATCCGGTGAAAGCTGACGTTTCGGCTGTGGATTCTCTGCGCTCGGCTGAATAGCCGAAGTACTGTCATCCTGTTGCTGTTTCTGTCCCACATCCGGAGATTTGGCAGGCCGGAGAACATAAACTCCAATAATGGCCGCAAAAACGAAAATTGTTAGTCCGGTTATTTTCAGCCAAAATATTTTCATGATTATTACCAACCTTTCATATTTGAAAGCAAATTTTGACTTTTAAAAACCTCAACTCAAAATTGCTTTGCTTTCTGCTTAACAATTTGAGCACATTTGTTGGGATTCTTCTTGTTTTCAGTACAATTGGCCAGCTTCGCTAGGGCTTTTATAAATCCTGTGACTCTTTAGGATCATGCTTAAGATTCAATGTGTTTGTGCCTTTTTGGGCGTATATTTATTTGTGTATTATATGCTTTTTGACATTGCTTAGTCATTTATTGTTACGCCAAGCGAAATCCTAACCTCCCAAAGAAGCTTTTTACTTGAAGACCTATATCGGCGTAATTCCGGTTCTTCACCAATTTCCAAAACATATCCTCCAATTATGCGAAATTTAACTATTTCCCTTTTATTCTTAAAAACATATATATCTATATACTCCTTGGTCTCGATACACCCCCTAGATGTCATCCGTGTAAAGCCACCCTTATTCATTACAGAGACCAAGCGTTCTATTATACGGCGATCATTTATGGTACTTTCTTCAGTAACACTTCCTTTTAATGTCATTAAGGAATTAACAATTTTCAGCTCTGTACAATCTTCTAAATTTTCAATCATTAATGAAATTTCTCTCCTTGTAGATATACTGAGTATGCTTACTATGAGAATGAATAATACAACTGAGCAAATACTCAATGCAATTATTATTCTATAGATTTTCAAATTAGCAAAGCCTAATAATATCATTTTATTGGCACAAACATTTCTAAGTACTAGTAGAAAAATAAATATGAGGATTGAAACACAAATTACCTTTACCGCTAAATCAATAACTATATGAAATTCCAATGCCATCCTATAATCCTCTCATTGATTTAAGATGTAAATAACATTTTAAACCAAAAAGTTATAAACAGAAAAAAGTTGTCACCATCGGCGGAAGGGCCAAAACATACTCCACGGACTCCCTTTAGAAATATTAAATACAGGATTCAATCCAGGAACGGCTAACCATAAATCGCCGTGAGAGAAGTAATCGGGGCCACGAGACTCCTTGAGTTCCAAATAAGTAAGATTGTCAAATGCATCGACCTTGCGACCACCTGTCTGCGCTAGAAGCCAAATATATAATTTGTTACCGGAAGCTATATTGCAACCCCTCAAATGAATAGTCCCTTCCTTCTCTACGCTAGAAGCTATTCTTTTCCAAGCATCACTACCCCAATTTAGACCCTCGTCCCCTATTTCTTGCTTACCTTGATTCCTAACCCCGGCATATCCATGATCAAAAATGTACAAATCATCTATCTCTATCTCCATTATCGTGCTGAGAATTGTTACAAGCTCAGCGGCATATTCTGGACTTGAAACATGAAATGCCCAATCGAAATCATTTGCAGCATTTAGACGTTGTAAACCGCGTATACCTCCATCTCCGGTTCCATCATAAAGACCTACAGAATCTAAACCCCAAGGATCAATAAGGTTAACCGGATCATTAAAACAATACAAGTACCTATGAAGAGTCAGTGGTTCTTTATATCGGCCGAAGACGGGATCGCGGGCGGTGAATCGGCTGATGTATGGGTCGTACTGACGAGCACGGAGATAATACTGGTCAATCTCCGTATCAAAGTACTGTCCCGTGAACATCATATTGTTGGTCAGTGTTCCTTCTTCTTCAAGGACTTCGCCAAAGGGTTCGTAGGTATAATATCTTACTACGCTTCCGGAGGTGTTAATAATTTGGCGCGTGGAGCCGAGCCGGTCGTGGATATAGAAATACCTCGCAGAAGAATAATCGCCATCGTGCCGGCAGAGTACCTGGCCGTTGGCGTAGATATAAGTCTTGAGGATAAGGCCGATATTCGGCTCAATTTCCATTAATGTCGTCGGCAAACCGCCCACGATATCGACGATATATTTGTGTGTTGTTTCCGCAGCTCCATCTATAGATTGCTTCCAGATACGATTGCCGCCGGGGTCGTATCTTAAGCTAATTGATTTGGCGCCTTTTGTCGCAGAGCGGAGCTTATTGTCCCAATTATACTGAAGGGTTGTATCGGTGCCGTTAATCATATCGTTAGCGGTCATATTGCCGTTATCATCCCAGCCGAGTGAGAACCCACGATTGTACATAGCTTTAATTTCATCTGAGGACAGCTCCCTGTCAAATATCATAACATCGTCGATTGCGCCGTTGAAATAAAGGTCATTACTTCGCCCATACACCACTCTGCATCCTATTGCCAAAGGCTGGGTAAGGTCAATGTCGGCTGCTGATGCATAAGATATATCTAAAGGAAGATTAAAGGTATCCGCATGCACCCTCATGTGGTACTTTTTTTCGCACATTATCAAACCACAAACCAGCATTTCTCGTGCAACAATTTTCATATCTCATATTTCCTGCAAACTTCAAGATGTCCGCATCACTCATTTAGTAAAGTAAAATAACACAAAAGAAGGGGAAAGGGAAAGAAAAAAAGGATTTTTAATCCCCCCCACCACAGGGGTGGCAATAATAATATTAAAAAACAAAATGTAAAATGTAAAAATGATGAGATTGCTTCGGCCTAAAAGGCAGGCCTCGCAATGACTAAAAAATAACATTAACTTTTTGATTCGCCTTCGGCGAAGCTATTTTAATAGATTCCTCCGCTTCGCCCCGCACCAATTGAGCTTAGGCTCACGCCTAATTGGTGCGGGACTTCGGTCGGAATGACAAGGGTTGAGAATGCTTCGGCGGAGGAATGAAACCCCCGACAGTGCCGGGGGCTGATATGGAATGACCTTTGTCAAGGGATAAGATTTCAAATATTTTGTTGTTTTCTACATTTTATCAATGACACTTCAAGGTGCAGGCTGCTTCGACGATGAATCAGTCTGATATTCGTGGATTAGTCCGCTATTGGCGGGCCAGAGCCGACATTGATATTCTTCGTCGGGAGCGTTTTGCCTTCTAAAATCGCGAGTCCAGTTCGCCAAAGGCGGACCTGTCGCATAGCCCCGTCGCATATTGCTCCTGTCGTGCCTGCACCTGTCAGTGTCATCCTTTTTCTCAACCTTCAAATCTCAAAAACCTTCGGAGGAGGGCTGATGAAAACAATAAAGTCATAGTCCATCACGCCGCCTTTTCCTGGTTTCTTATCTGGTATTCTCTGAATACAGACCATATAAATCCTGCCAATTCTCTGGCTATCGCCACCGTCGCTTTGCACGGTATCTTACCAGAGTTAATAAGATGCCAGTAACGCTTTCGGAGCCGTTGTCCAGCTCGGTCAGCAATGTCTATCACCCATTGTGGCTGGTCTTTTCTTCGTTGCCTCAAGACCTTGCTTCTTGCGATGTATGGGTGCCGATAATGCCAGGCTGCTTCTATGAGCAAACGTCTGACGCGTTTATTACCCGTCTTGGTTATGGGGCCTTTGTGTTGTTTTTCACCGCTGGATGATTCGGATGGTGTAAGGCCAAGATAGCTCATAAGCTCACCCGGACTGGAGAAACGGCCGAAATCGAATATTTCGGTGATTATGCCGATGGCGGTAAGGGTATCTATTCCGTGGAAGCAGCGCAGAAGGCCAACGGTTTCTTTATAAGGTTCGCTCTGTGCGAGTTGTTCTACTTGTTTGTCGAGAGAATCCAGACGCTGGATGCAATGCTGCATTTCTGTGAAGTAGCTGTCAAAGACATCTCGCAGTAGAGGCTGTTCAAACTCGAGAGAACGCAGCCAGCGAAGATGTTTCTGTGTCCAGTGCTCACCATCTGTGTAGACGTAGCCGTGACGGGTAAGAAATTTGAGTAGTTGATGGCGCAGCCTCTTTAGATTTTCCTGTGCAGCTTGCCTGCATCTGGTCAACTCGCGAGCTGCTTCCTGCTTCTGGTCTGGAGCATGTACCTCCGTGAGCAGCCCCGCCATGAGCATCGCAAGTAATTTCGTGGCATCCCTGCGGTCTGTCTTTACACGATCACCGGGTTTTATCGGTGTCAGGGATGGTGCGATGACCGCACATTTGCAACCCAGTACTTCTATTCTGCGTTTAAGAGTAAAACCACAAACACCAGCCTCATAGCAGAATACAACGTCTGCTGGTGCTTGCCTGGTGACCCTGGTGACCATCTTCTTGATGTCACGAGCAGTGTTCTTGACGACAAACCTGACAATCTGCTCATCACCAGGGTAATGTAACGCGACTTTATGCTCCTTTTTGTGTGTGTCCATCGCTATATATGTTGTACAATCGCTCATGACCGGCTCCTTTACGTTGTATGCGGCTCTGTTACCGCAAGGTTAATAATCCGCGATTTATGGTGGTTACGCACCACCTTGTCGCATGAGTCCTTTATCGGCTCGTGACGACGTTTACAATCACGGGGCCGGTCATTCCATATTTTCTAAAAACCCCGCCCAGAGGACGGGGCTAAACATAAAGACAACCCGCGCAATAAATTGCGGGGGGTAAATCCCCCCACTACAAAGGTGGGGACAATATAAAACGACGCAAAGTTATGGCTGTCCTTAGTTTTTGAAGAACGGAAAGAGTTTTTTTAGTTCGGCGGCTGAGGGGCGGCGGCCGTATTCACACAGCTCGAATGCCTCTGCGCACTTTACCTTTTTGCCCTTCTTTTGGCCATAAAGCTCAATCAAATTCGCGCGGTACTTATCGGCGGTCGCCTCGAATCGACGGCGAAAACGGTCACGAACCCTCCGGTGACTTGCAGCCCGCTCTGCTTCGTTCTTGGGGATTAGTCCCTCATGCCCGGACACACAGCCCTCGACAAACTGCGATTCGAGCTCTACAAGAGCGTTGAGCTTCCTGTCGATGACGTTGTCGACGGCAACGACAATGTCCGGTTCGAATGGATTCGGCTTCTGAAAGCGGTCGGTGAAATATAAGAAGACGGGGTTCTTAGACAGGTGCGGGACGTCCGGGCAAAAGAACGGACAGATTACCATAAAGGCAGCGTCCTGCACAAGAACACCCGTATACCGATGGTCGGGATGGTAGTCGTTTGTGCGGTGCGAGAGCACGATGTCGGCTTTCCATTCCCGAATCAGCCGCACGATAGTCTTGCGGTTCTCCAGGGTCGGCATAAGCTCACCATCGTGATTGTCGAGCACCTGCGTCTCAATGCCCAGGATTTTCGCCGCTTGCTGAACCTCCTTTGTCCGCCGTTTGGCCAGTTGTCCCCCGGCCATTTTCCAGTGCCCGATGTCGCCGTTCGTTGTCGAGACAAACTTGACGTGATGTCCCTGTGCGGCCCACATCGCAGCAACGCCTCCGGCCTTGATCTCGCAGTCGTCGGGGTGTGCACCGAACGCGATGATACGCAGCTTGCCGGGATTGCTGGGTTTGGGGGCGTTGGCACGCTCACTGGCAAGAGGTGACCTGGACAGGTCGCGCTGAGCTGCCGGAGCCACCGCGGTCAGGCCGATTATCAGCATGAGTACCAGCAACGCCACAGTTAAAGAAAGAATGTTCTTTTTCATAGTGTGCCTCCGAATAAGAAACCATAATGATAGCCTAACTGCTTCCTCTTTCACGAGAAAGTAAGACAGCCAATCAGATTCATTAAACGGTGTACTAAAAAACAGCCGAAATGTCAATATTTTTATGGACCTACAAGGAGCAAAAGACCATCCAAATGTATAAACACCTCGCAATTCAAATAATACTCACTCACACTTTACCGGCCGGCAAAATGTAAAAAACTGTGGCCGTGACAGAATCGGACGTCCAGATGACCTCTGCCTCCATAGCTTTTAGCTCGGATGCGATTTTTGCCCAAACTATCGAAGGAGGACCATTTTGTGCATAAGGCGACTGTGGGCAACAATATGAATGCTGAATATATCGAGCGGCATCGTCAATGATTAACATCCCTCCGGGCTTTAAGAGCTGCAATGCAACTTCAGTACATTGGTCCCTGAGCCGGCCATCAACCAAAACGAAGTCAAGAGTTGCTTTCGGGAGTTCGGCGGCAACGCGAACGTATTTGGGTTTGCCTTTGTCCATTTGATCCAACGGAGCATAGAGCAAATCAACATTGCCTGCGCCCTTTTCAGACAGCGCCTTCTTAATCCGTTTGTACCAGCGAACGTTGTGCTCGATGCTCGTTAAATGCGCCACCCTTTGTGCAAACCATACGGTGCTTCTGCCGGAGCCCCATTCGAGGCCAGTATCGCCCGGCTTCAACCGAGTGTCGAGGATTTCGACAGCCTGACGCGTCAACCAGGGTACATCCGGATGCGTCCTTATCCAGACTTGTCGCCGCAGGAGGCCATAGAGACATCGCGGACTCACATATCCAAAGAGCTGCTTCAAAGTCGGTTTCATAAAAAGAGTTTACCTAATTGCTTACGTGGGCCGTTTGTACTGCGGGACCTTCATACGCTCGCCCTTTCGCAGCGCCGACTTGTGGGCGACGATACCCGGCACGGTGTAGGCCAGCGATTCATATACGTCAATAGCGGGCCGGCGATTGTGAACCAAGGCGTCAACAAATTCGTGGGTAAGAAAAGAGTGCGAGCCTTCGTGGCCGGTGTTATGACGCAGCGGTCCGGGCAGCATGTCCGTTTGCCACCAGTGTGGCTGTTTGTATTGCTCGAAGTTCGGCGCTTTACGAAGGAAGCCAGCGTCGTCCTTCTCCATCTGCTCACCAGAGCGGACAATGACCGGGCCCAGTCCGTTAGGATGGGGGGCGAAGAAACTCATCTTATCGCCTATCCACTGCGCCCGCTCGCAGCCGCGATGGGCACCCTTCCACCAGATATTGACGCGAAAGGCACTGCCGCGATTGGTCCTGAACATTGCGGACTCGTTCCAGAAGGGATTTTTGTACACATTGTCCCTGAGGATGGGACTGTCGTCCCCCCAGCCGTGACATACCGCTTCGGTCAGGCGTTCACCGGTAACGCCGACAAGCTGGCTTGTGCAGTGGGTGGGATAGTGCATTGGTGCTACGCCATACCGCCAGGTCCGCTTGCCGTTCCAAAAATAGAGACCTTCCAGGCCGGCGTGCTGATACTCGGCCTCACTGTAGTATAGAGCCCCGAATTTGCCCTGCTTGAAGAATTTGCGTGCCGAGATTGTTGACTGCTGGTAATGTCCGGTCTCGGCCATCATATAAGTCAAGCCGTATTTTTTGACCGTGTCCAGCAGCAGCTCGGCCTGCTCAACTGTTGCCCAGGCGGCGGGTACGGCTGATATGACGTGCTTGCCGTTCTTCATCGCTTCTATCGTGTGCCGGACGTGAAGAGGACCGTCGGTGAAAATGGCCACGGCGTCGATGTCCTTTGCAAGCACAAGCTCCTCAAGCGAATTGTATGCCTTCCGGCAGTTGTACACCCTCATCAACAGTCTGCGCCGGCTCTCGCGGAGGTCGCTGACTGCCTGGACGATGCAATCCGGATGCTCGTGCCATTGAAAAGCACATCCAAAGCCACCGCCGACGACAGCTATGCGGACTTTGCGGGGAGCGGTGTTTACGGCAAGAGAGGCCCGCGAAGCCAGCAGCGTGGCGGCAAGGGCAAAGCTGCTTCGCTTTATAAAATCGCGGCGAGAATGTCCTTCCAATTTTTCGCAGTTAGTGCGGTCATCCGTGTTTGAGTTCTTCTTATGATTTCTTGTCATCATTGCTCTCCTTGGACTTAATAGATTGCTCTGTTAGGTATGCATAGGCTGCCGATATTAAGGCCGGCGGTCTCGTAAGTCAAGGAGAATTTGACCGGCCATCCCCAAGCCCTTTGTGCTTGAGGCTGCCACCCGTCGGCGAAGCAGGGTTTAGATGTATACTCTGTCCATCATTCTTGGGAATGGGATGCACTGGCGGATGTGCCTTTCTCCGGTTAGCCAGGCGACGGTCCTTTCGACGCCGAGTCCGAAGCCGCCGTGCGGCACGGAGCCGTATTTTCGCAAATCCAGGTACCAACTGTAATCTTCGACTTTCAGGCCGAATTCGGTGATTCTCGCAGCTAACAGGTCGTAATCGTCCTCCCTGACCGAGCCGCCGATGATTTCGCCAAAGCCGGCCGGGGCAAGCAAATCGAAATTCAAAACGACCTTTTCATTGTCCCTGTCGGTCTTCATATAAAAGGCCTTGGCTTCTTTCGGATAGTGCGTAACAAAGATGGGCTTGTCGTGCATTTGCGAAATGATGGTCTCATCCGAGCCGCCGAGGTCCTTGCCCCATTCAAATTCGGCAGCCAGCTTTGCGTGCTTAGGATTGTTTTCTATTCTGGTTTCGACTTCGTTCAGCTCGGAACGAAGCTCGATAAGCTCGGTGGCGTTCTTGTCCCGCTTCCACTGCTTAATTTGTCCTTTCTGCTCTTCTTCCAGCTCGGCGATTCTGTTTTCGATTTGCTGTTTTTGTTTTTTGAGGTCCTCCAACTGGTCAGCGAGGAACTTTTTCGCTTTTTCGCCGGCGAGGATGTCACCGGCATCGGCGTAGGTGAGCCTGTAAAAAGGCGGCTTGATTTTTTCGAGCGCTTCCAAATCGGCGCCGAGAGTTTCAAGCTCGCCTCTGTTGTTTTGGAGGACCTGGTCGGCTATAAAGGACACGAAATTTTCAGCTAATTCAAGCAGGCCATCAAGGTCGATAAATGCGACTTCCGGCTCGACCATCCAGAACTCTGTGAGGTGGCGGCGTGTCTTGCTTTTTTCGGCCCTGAAAGTCGGGCCGAAGCAATAAACCTTGCCGAAACTCATCGCGGCCGATTCGACGTGCAACTGGCCGGTCTGGGTCAGGTACAGGGGAGAACCGAAATAGTCGACTTCGAAAAGCGTCTGCTTGTCCTCGCCGACCATTGATGTCAGTATCGGCGTGTCGATAAGTATAAAGCCATTGTCGTTGAAAAATCTGCGGATGGCGTCGATGACGGTGTGACGGATTTTGCCGATGCACCACTGCCGCTGTGAGCGAAGGTGCAAGTGGCGGTTTTTGAGGAGAAAATCGACGCCGTGTGACTTGGGCGTTATTGGATAATCGGCTGCGGGCGAGACGACCTTTGCATCGGTGAGCGCCATCTCGAATCCGCCGACGCTTCGAGCTTCCTGGCGTACGGTGCCGGTTACGGTCAGGGATGACTCCCGGCCAAGATGCTTTAGCTGCTCGAACAGCTCGTCAGGAACTTTGCCTTTTTCAACGATGCACTGGCACAGGCCGGTGCCATCGCGGATAATTAGAAATTGAATCTTTCCGCTTGCCCGGCTGTTGTACAGCCAGCCGGAAAGCGTAACCACTTGCCCCACACTGTCTTTCAATTGCGATATGTAGACTTTACTGCTGTTCGGCATTGACTTTTTCCTCTTTAGTTTTGCGAGTTTTTCGCGGCCAGATCAGCCAGTCATCTGCACCGGATTCTGGGTCGCGCTTGCCACCTTCGTCGATATTGTTTTTGCCTTTGCTGTAGAGGGTGAAGTTTTCCTCAGTCAATTTATAAACGAACGAACCGCCGTTAATCGCGTCAACAAGGATTTCCGCAGATGTCAGCGTTTTTATCTTCTCCAACGATTCCGGCCATCGACTGTTCTCATTCTTGTATCGTCTCAACGTGATTATGAGTCGCGTGCCCCTTTGCTCTGCAGTGGCCCGAAGATATAAATCGTGAATCCTGTAGTTCAAGGCCGCTGACGAACCCACCATCAAGTGCTCAATTAGATAGTTGAAGTTCAGCCTAAATCTTGAGATTTCCTCCGGTTCTTTTTTCCAATCGAAATCAGCACCAGCCCTCTTGTAATATTTTTCGTAAAGCGCACCAATAATCTCAGCGCCCTTTTGCGGCTTCGATGGAAGATAAAACCAATAGAGGATAGTCTTCGCTTTTATGAGCTTTCTCTGCCAATAGTTTGGATTTATCCATAATCTTGGCCTATATTTCACGCCTTCTTCCTTTGACAATCCCTCCACAAAATCTCTCATACATTCCCTAATCCTCGCTCTTGGGTCACGGCTGAGTCTTATCCTACCACTAAAATCTGTTTCGTAATACTCGCCGAACTGATTCTTGGCCATCAGCTTTTCATATTCGAGAATTCCCAGCCGGTCAGAGATCCAGTCATGTTTAATGTCCGCCACAGCTTGTTCGATAGTGTCTAATTGTTGCTCAGTGGCATCACCGTTGACAACGAAAGTCTTAAATCCTCGAAGTGCCAGAGCTTCGATGGACATTCCCACGAGTATGTCCATCGTTGTTGGCTGTTGACACCAGTGCTTTCCCATCTGCAGGACGGCTGTGGATTTTTCCAGGGCTTGGCCAATTCGGCCTTCTCCAAGGTCGTTATTGGAAGCGGTTGTAAGCAAAAAAGTCCATCGTCTTATAGCACTTCTGGGTTCATTCGAGCGGCTGAAATTTGCAAAATAGGCGTATATCGGGAATCGGCATTTTTCGACTTTGGAGGCTTCTATCAAGGTTGTGATTGTATCTTGATGGCTTTTGAGCCATTTCACAAGTTCCGGATGCTCCTGGTCGGACCAAGGTTCACGAATCAGTAATTTGCGTTGTACTTCTTTTGGCAAATTCCCATAATACGATGTGTCGTTGAAATCTTCTAATAATTGGTTGTAGATTGTTGCGGCGTTTTGGGAATCAGGTATTGCGTATTTGGCTTGAAGGGCGGCCAATTCCTCGTCGAATGTGTAAGTTTGCCAGCCTTCACTATCCTCCGGCAGGAAGACCCATATAATCAGCACAACGACGATAGCAGCGGCGGCTGAGAACCAGAACCATTTTCTGTAAGGTTTCGGCAAAACAGTGCAGGCTAAAAATATGATGAGCAAAAGCGTGATTACCTTCCAAGGTGCCTGAAAAACAAGCCCTGCAATTAACAAAAGCACAAGCAGAGCAAGAAAAAGCCGTTTCGAAACATTTTTGGCCAACTCCACACTTTGACATTCTGCTTTTCTAGTTTTATTATGGTTCCTAATTTTTATCTTACGATATGCCTTTGCTATTATGAGGGCGAGTATCAATGGAAGCCATATCCAATAAAGTTCGCTTAGCAGCACTTCCTTGCCCAAAGGGGTGAAGAATTCTCGTATTCCTATCGGTGCCACAACAAATGGCCTCAATGGGAAAAAATACCTGGTGGTGTTAAACGGAGAAAGCAGCGCTATCCCTAGTCCTCCGTTAGTGAAAGCATCGAGTATGCCGTGCGAACTACTGACACCAAAGAAAAACAGCCAAATCAACCACCATTTCTTTGAGAAGACAGGGGGTTTTAGAAATGCTAAAAGCATTACCGTTGAACTTAATAAGAATGCAAAAAATAGTGAGTGAGAAAAACCTCGATGCCCCAAAAAATCACCGTACGAAACTCCCAAGCTAAAGCCGATAACGTCTAAATCTGGCAACACCGAGCAGAACACAGCCAAAAACCAGAACCTTAATGGCAACTTCCTATCGGTTAGGGTGTGGCCCAATGCAAGGGGAATAAGGGCATGTGTAAGGGGTGTAGGCAACCTTTAAATCTCCTTTTCTAACTCTTTCCGGCTACTCGGCCATTACTTTACTACGTCTTTTTTTGTATTCGACTGTGCAGTATCAGCTTTTCCGTTTTTGGTTTTGCGAGCTTTTCGCGGCCAGATTAGCCAGTCATCCGCACCGGATTCTGGGTCGCGCTTGCCACCTTCGTCGATATTGTTTTTGCCTTTGCTGTAGAGGGTGAAGTTTTCCTCAGTCAATTTATAAACGAACGAACCGCCGTTAATCGGGTCAACATGGATTTCCGCAGGTGTCAGAGCTTTTACATCATCCAGCTTTTGGGGCCATTGGCCGGTTTTATTTTTGTAGCGCCTCAAAGCGATAACAAGCTGGTTTCCTCTTTGCTCTGTGATGTTTCGAAGATATAAGTCATGAAACCTGTAGTAAATTCCTTCTACCATCGCTATAGTAAACTCAGTGAAGTAATTGAAATCAAATCCGATTCGTGTAAAGTTCCACTGAGTCAACAACGAAATAAGTTCCGGAAGTTCCGGGGGCTCTCTTTGCCAATCGAAATCCGGCTCAGTCATCGCATAATATTTTTCGTATTTAGCATCAATAATCTCACCGGCTTTTTGTGGTGAGGAGGGCATATAGAACCAAGCCCATATGGTTGATGCTTTAATAAGTTTTCTTTGCCAATACTTTCGTGTGATCTCATTTTTCATATCTTCCGGCAATCGAGTCATTATTGCCTTTTTTGCTATGCCGGGATTTACTTTTATCTTCCCCTCTGAATTTACTACATAAAACATTCCTAGAAAATTCTTAAACGTAAGCTTTTCGCATTCAAGGATCCTGAGGAAATCATAGTTCCAATCATGTTTAATATCCATCACAGCTTTTTCGATGATGCTTAGATGTTCTTCTGCGGCATCGGCGGTCACAATGAAGGCCTTAAACCGGGCATCTGCAAGGTCTTCTACGGCCATTCCAACCAGTATCTCTACCATTGATGACTGCTGCTGCATATGGCCACCGATTTTTTTAACACAAAGATATTTCTTCAGCCCTTCTTCAATTCGACCATCCGCCATGTCATTGTTGCCTGCACGGACAAGTAAAAATGCCCATTGGCGTATCTTCGGGAGATAGTACACTGCATCGGACATACTTAAAATATCATGAGTTATGGGGAATGCGCATTTTTCTACTTTCGAAGCTTCTAATAATTTTGCAATTGTGTCTTGATGGTCTTCAAGCCATTGGGCAAGTTCAGGATAATCTTGGCTGGACCAGGGTTCACGGAGTGTCAAGTTATCAAGATTGGGTTCTAAGAAATCAGGATGCATTGTATTGGGATCGCAGTCTTCAAGAAGTTCGTTGTAGATTTTTGCGGCGTTTTCGGAATCGGGTATTGCGTATTTGGCTTCGAGGGTGGCTAATTCCTCGTCGAATGTGAAAGGCCGCCAGCCTTCGCTGTCTTCGGGCAAAAAGACCCAGATAATCAGCGCTATCACGATAGCCGCGGCGGAGAGCCAGAACCATTTTCTGGCAGGTTTGGGCAAAACGGTACAAGCCGCAAGAATGATGAGCAAAAGCGTGATTACCTTCCAAGGTGCCTGAAAGATAAGCGCTAAAATTATCAATACGGCGAGCAAAGTCAAGCCAATCCACTTTAGGATGTGGCCAATCTTTCTCAGCTTATTACTTTTTTTCTTGTCTTGCTCAGACATTACTTTACGACGTCTTTTTTTGTATTCGACTGTGCAGTATCAGCTTTTCCGTTTTTGGTTTTGCGAGCTTTTCGCGGCCAGATCAGCCAGTCATCTGCACCGGATTCCGGGTCGCGCTTGCCACCTTCGTCGATATTATTTTTGCCTTTGCTGTAGAGGGTGAAGTTTTCCTCAGTCAATTTATAAACGAACGAACCGCCGTTAATCGGGTCAACAAGAATTTCTTCTGGAGCAAGTGATTTTATATCCTCCAACGATTCCGGCCATCGACTGTTCTCATTCTTGTAGCGTCTCAACGTTATTATGAGTCGCGTGCCTCTTTGCTCTGCAACAGTTCTAAGATATATATCGTGAATTCTGTGATAAGATGGTTCTAATATGCCAACCAAATGCTCAATTAAATACTGGTAGTTGAGCCGAATCATTGTAGAGGATTTTCCCGTCCCTTTTGCCCAGTCGAAATCAGGTTTGGTCATTTTGTAGAGCATTTCATAGCTGGTATCGATAATTTGTCCACCCTTTTTGTGCGTAGGGGGCAGGTAAAACCACCAAAATATTGTCTTTGCTTTATTAGATTTTCTCCTCCAATATCCCGGCCGCTGGACTGTTTTAGCCTGGCGTTCGGTTCTCATATATCCTGTCGCGCCGCGGTTTAGCCTTGTTTTTCCTTCCGTATTTACCTCGTAGAAAAACCCACATAACATATTTTTCATTAGCAACTTTTCGCAATCAAGAATCCTCGGCCAATCATAAGTCCAGTCATGTTTGATATCCGTCACAGCTTTTTCTATGACGCTAACATGTTTTTCCGCCGCACCGCCGGTAACAATGAATCTCTTAAATTGTCCAAGCGCAAGAGCTTCGATAGCTTTGCCAACCAACATCTCTATCACTGTGGATTGCTGCAACTGGTGCTTAGCCATTTGAAGTACAGCCATTTGTTTTTCAAGGGCCTGCTCTATGCGTTCTTCTGCGAGGTCATTGTTGGCAGCACGGATGAGTAAAAATGCCCATCTCCTTATCGGGCTCAGCCGCTTCATTATCCGTCCAAGCTCTGCGTGATTGGCGCATATCACAAAATGGCATTTTTCTTTTTCGCCTGCTCGTATCAACGCCGCGAGAGTCTCTTCATGTCCTTGAAGCCATTTAGCAAGTTCGGGATGGTCTTTGCCGGACCACGGTTCACGGCGGGTCAAGCTATCGAGGTCGTCATCCATAAAGTTAGGTTCGAACGTGTTCGCGTCATATTTTTCCAATAAATCATTATAGATTGTTGCGGCGTTTTCGGAATCCGGTATTTCGTATTTTGCTTCGAGGGCGGCCAATTCCTCATCGAATGTATAAGGCCGCCAGCCCTGGCTGTCTTCGGGCAAAAAGACCCAGATAATCAGTGCTATCACGATGGCGGCGGCGGAGAGCCAAAACCATTTTCTATATCGTTTCGGCAGAACCGTGCAGGCAAGAAGTATTGTGACCAGAAGCGTTGTTACCTTCCACGGCGCCCGAAAGACAAGCACCAGAATTATCAATGCAACAAGCAGCGTTAAGCCAATCCACTTTAAGATTCGCCTGACGGCACCCGGCTTTTTCTTTTTGTTTCTCCGTCTGGTCATATCAGGGCTCCAGTTTTTCGCGTAAGTGGTTTAAGAGTTTGTCGGTTGAGACCCTTACCTGCTCCATAGAGTCGCGCTGGCGGACGGTAACGGTGCTATCTTGTTTTGTCTGGCCGTCAACGGTTATGCAAAACGGGGTGCCGGCTTCGTCCTGCCTGCGGTAGCGTCGGCCAATCGCGCCTTTCTGGTCATAAAAGCAACTGAAGTATTTTTTCAGGTCGTTGTAGATATTCAGCGCAATTTCGGGCATACCTTCTTTTTTGACCAGTGGAAAAATCCCGACCTTTATCGGCGCAAGGGCGTGGTGGAACCTTAAGAGGTTACGTTTTTCGCCGCGGACTTCCTCCTCGTCATAGGCGTCAACTAAAAAGGCGAGGGCGCTTCTGTCGATGCCGGCACTTGGCTCAATCACATAAGGGATGTAGCGCTGCTTCTTTTCATCATCGAAGTAAGAGAGCGGGCCCGACTGGTAATCTTCGGCTTCACCGGACAGTTGGATTTTTGTCATGTCCCTGTCGTTCTCGAACCACTTATTGAGCGTTCTCATTCCCCGCTGATGCTGTCTGAGGTCGAAGTCCGTGCGGTTTGCGATACCTTCGAGCTCCTGCCAATCTCCTGAGCCGAAGGGGAATCTGTACTCAACGTCGACACATGCCTTGGCATAGTGGGCCAGCTCGTCGGCATCGTGTTCGCGAAAACGCAGGTTCTCTTTTTTAAGACCCAAATTCGTGTACCAGTTGAACCGGGCCTGTTTCCAGTGCTCGTACCAGTGGTCATCGGTGCCCGGCTCGCAGAAGAACTCTAGTTCCGCCTGCTCAAATTCGCGTGTTCGGAAGATAAATGCCTTGGTTGTTACCTCGTTGCGAAAACTTTTTCCAATCTGTGCTATTCCAAAGGGAATCTTGACTCTCGTGGTATCGAGCACGTTTCTAAAATTGGCGAAGATTCCCTGAGCGGTTTCGGGGCGAAGGAAGAGAGTCATTGAGTCGTCGACGTTTGCGCCCATCCGGGTCTCGAACATCAGCTTAAAAGGCATCGGCTCGGTGAACCGGCCGACCGTGCCGCAGTTGGGACATACCTTATTGCTCAAATCCTGTGCTTTGGCTAAAGCCGCATCGATTGCGACATGCTCGGTGTGCTCCTCGGCCTGCTCCGCGACTTTTTCCTTCAGGTGGTCGACCCTGGTCCTTGTGTTGCACTTTTTGCATTCGGCTATCAAGTCAGCGAATTGGTCGGCGTGGCCGGACGCCTTCCAGACCAAAGGGTGCATAAGAATACTGCAGTCGAGGCCGACAACGTCGTCTCGCATCTGAACGACCTTTTTCCACCAGGCGCTTCTGACGTTGCTCTTTAATTCGACGCCGAGCGGCCCGTAGTCGTAGCAGCTTGCCAGGCCGCCGTAGATTTCGCTGGACTGAAAGATAAAACCCCTTCGCTTGCACAGCGATACGATGTCGTCAAGCTTTGTAATTTTTGCCATAATTAAGATTCCTTGTTTTTGCCACAGATTACGCAGACTAAATAAAAACAGCCACAGAGTACACAGAGAACACAGAGAATTCAAGTCTTTTAACTACCGACTCTGTCCTGAACGAAGCCGCATGAACTCATCTCCAATAATCAATTATCACTAATCAATTAAACCGCCGGACCTTTTGCAGGATTCGCTCCACTACTGCGGCGTTTCACAAATAACACGACTATACGAAAAAGGAAATATGAAAATAGATTTCTCCACTATGCGATGCTACGCATTCCGTCCAAAGGCCGGACTTTCAGCGCTTCGGTCGAAATGACGATATAGTCGCAGAACTTATGAAAAGCTGTACCACGGTCGGGATAAATTTTGTTTGACAGGAATTATAGTCCTGGACGTTGTTCGATAGAGCAAAAGCAGATAAAATTAATCCATAAACTTTTGAACTAAAATTTTTTTACAATTAAAGCTGGCTTTTTCTGTGTTTCGTATGTTAACCTTATCTATGGCAGTTAACATAAGTTAACTAACCATATTGTGGTTGAAAAACGAGTTTATGAGTTAACCTTAGATAAAATAAGGGCTTACAGATGTCAAGAGGGAGTTTTTTATGAAGAAAGGCGAATATCTTACCATTCCACAATTGGCTCAGATTCTGGGCATCAGCAGGGTCGCCGTGTACAGGAAGGTAAAGAAAGGACAAATAAAGGCCGTAAAGATTGGACGTACTTACGCTATTCCTCAGAAACAAATAGCAGCTATCTTAGGAAAGAGGCTGCGCAAGGAGGATAAAAAGGAAATTGATAGCGCTGTGAAAAAGACAGTTAAAGAGTATGGCCAAACGCTGAAACTGTTAGGCAGCGAATAATGAAGACAATAACCTTAAAAGGGGTTGAGTATATAGCTTTCAAACTGGCCAGAGAGGAACTCTCTTTCGACGAGCCAATTCCGGATTTCTCAACACGGTTTCCCAATGCTCTGGAGAGTTGTTTGGCCGTGCCTTTTCAAAGTTTTTCCGGCAAGTCTTTATATCCAACTCTTGTATGCAAAGCAGCTATGCTTTTTTATCTTTTGATTAAGAACCATCCCTTTCAGAACGGCAATAAACGCATCGCGATGACCACTTTGTTTGTGTTTTTATACAGGAATGGAAAATGGCTCGAGGTCGATACGCAGGAGCTTTACAACTTTACGGTATGGGTCGCCCAAAGCCCAAGGACCGTCAAGGCGGAAACTGTCAGAGCCACAGAAAAATTCTTAAAAATACATCTGGTAAAGCTCGAAAAATAGACTGACATCACTCAGAATTTAACCACGAATTAAAATGATTGAAAGCAAAGCATTGACAAGACTTGCCGTGGGATTTAGAATTTCCGGTCAGGAATAATATATGAACAAGAACTTCAAAATTGACAAAGACAAACTTTCGGATTTCTGCAGGCATCATCATATTCGCCGATTGGCGATTTTTGGCTCAGCCCTGCGGAGTGATTTTGGTCCGGAAAGTGATGTGGATATGTTAGTGGATTTTATACCGGGTCATACTCCCAGCTTCTTTCGATTATTCGAGATGGAGGAGGAACTATCCGGTTTATTCGGGGATCGCAAAGTGGAACTACGTACACCGGAGGACCTGAGCCGATATTTCCGTGATAAAGTGGTCGCCACAGCGGAGGTTCAATATGTTCAAGGATGACAGCGTTCGTATTCACCATATTCTTGATGCTGCCCGGGAAGCGATTAGTTTTGCAGATGGTCGCAGCCGGACAGACCTGGATACCGACCGCAAGCTCAACCTGTCCGTGGTTCGACTGCTTGAAATCATTGGGGAGGCAGCGCGGGGCATTTCGGAGAAATTCCGCGATTCTCATCCCGATTTGCCGTGGAACAAGATGGTTGGAATGCGGGACCGCCTTATCCACGGATATTTTGATGTCAATCTTGACGTAGTATGGGAAACAGTCACGCAAGACTTACCATCCCTCATTACCGAACTCGAAAAGATTGTGGCCGATTAGAGTAGATTTGGCTTTTACTGCCAATCACAAGTCACGAGCGACGAATCACGAATTCGGCGGGCCTTTGGCACGAGATGTTGGTTTGACGACTGTCAGCGTTGTGGGTATTATGTAGCGCGACAATGAAGGAGATCCTCGTTGAGGAATATGAAAATGGGAAAGAAATATAAAACGACAGCAATTTTTATAGCAGTAAGTCTTTCTATATTGCTTGTTGTAGGTCTTTTTATTTACTGGAAGCCTATAGCTATAAGGTATCACAAGCAGAAGGTAAAAGCTCTTCTGGATAAAAAGCCCAAATATGATCCAGATAGCGGACTTTCCTACTTCGAAGAGGACTGGGGTAGAACACTTGAAAAGCATAGAGATAAGCTCGTTAAATTCGGATACTTGCAACGAAAGGAGTTTCCACTTAGCACTATTAAATCACCATCATTACAGTTTCGCAGGCTTTGGGAGGAACTACATGCGACATTTCCAGACGATCCTTATGCCGAGGGTCATGGTTATGATTCAAAAAGCCCGGCCACTATTGTGGTCTACGACCAGCCCCAAAAACTGCCAAAGTGGGAACGAATTATTTTAGCTCACGATGCGCCGCCCACAAATATAGTTGATTTGGGTAAGCAGATATATCCTCAAGACCTTCTCGCTTTTGTCGGTCGTTGGGCTAATGAGGAAGGAGAAGTCTGTTATATAATCAGCAAAGATAGAGAAGGAAATGTCAGAATTGAAACTCCACAAAATGAGGCATTGCGAACTGTTTTGAGGAGTGTGCGTTTTGAAGGCAAAAGGATATTGTTTGACGAGTTTAATTACATTGAACCAAATGAGGATTATAAATCGATAATCGATCGTTCTGGCGAGAATCCATTTAGCGGTGTCCGATGCGAGACAGTGTTCGAGATGAATCCAAAGGATTCGAATGAATTGTTTGAAACCGTTTCTATGGTAAGTAAATACGGAACTTTTGCGGACCCAAACAAGGGCATTCTTAAAAGACTTGAGTAAAACGTGAGATAGGATTTAAGCCACCGAAGCTACAATCTATTCTTTATTTATTTCTTCTTTGATTTTGTTGAGTAGATTAATTGCTTCTATCGGCGTTAGGTTATTGACGTCGGTTGAGGCAAGTTTTTCCAATACAGATTTGTGTTTTTGGACGAATAGTGAGTCTTTGTCCGGTTCCTTCGTCTTATGGCGAGAAAGATGTTCGCCGGTGGCTTCTTTGGCGAATGTGGATTCGAGCTCTTCTAAGATTTCTTTTGACCTTTCGAGGATGGATTTTGGTACGCCGGCCAGCTTTGCGACGTGGATGCCGTAACTTTTGTCTGTTCCGCCGGGCAGAATCTTGTGTAAAAAGACGACCTCGTCCATCCATTCACGAACGGCGACGTTGCAATTCTTAACATTCGTAAATAACTCAGCTAATTCCGTCAGCTCGTGATAATGCGTGGCAAAAAGCGTGCGGCATTTTATTTTGTTCGCGATGTGCTCGGTAATCGCCCAGGCCAGGGACAGGCCATCGTAAGTGCTTGTGCCGCGGCCGACCTCGTCGAGAATGACGAGGGATTTTTCTGTGGCGTTGTTTATAATGTTTGCCGTTTCGGTCATTTCGACCATAAAGGTTGATTGGCCGCGGACAAGCTCATCGGCAGCACCAACGCGGGTGAAGATTCTGTCGACCAGGCCGATAGCTGCATCTTTAACGGGGACAAAAGAGCCGGCCTGCGCCATCAGGACCAGCAACGCGGTCTGCCTTATATAAGTGCTCTTTCCGCTCATGTTCGGGCCTGTAACGAGCAGAACGTCGCCGGCTTTTTCGCCCAACTCGATATCGTTAGGCACAAACTCCGGGCCGAGCGCTTCGGCTAACACGGGATGTTTGCCTTCGTTTATAAGTAACTCGGCCCTGTCGGTAATTTTTGGGCGGATGTAGTTTCTGCGCCTGGCCAGATAAGCCAAGGCAGCAAGACAATCGCATTGGGCGAGCGTGTCGGCGAGGGCCTGCAATCGGCTGACATACTGGACAGCTTGACGGCGGACATCTTCGAAGATCTGCTGCTCCAATTCGAGGGCCTTTTCTTCGGCGCTTAGGGCCTGAGTCTCGTACTCCTTCAACTCATCGGTGATGTAGCGTTCTGCGTTTTTGATTGTCTGCTTGCGGACATAATCGGCGGGAACCTTATCGGCTGCGGCACGACTTACCTCTATATAGTAGCCAAAGACTTTATTGAATCCGATTTTCAGATTGCCAAGTCCGGTCCGCTCGATTTGCTGCTTCTGATAATTGCGCAGCCAGCTTTGGCCGTCTTTTGAAATTGAGCGGAGGCGGTCAAGCTCATCTGAAAAGCCTGTCCTTATGACGCCGCCATCGCGAAGGTGTGAGGGACATCGCGGCTCGATAGCAACTTCAAGCAGGTCGGCCAATTCGTCCATACTGTCGCACCGGCCAGCCAATCGCACAAGCAAATCGGCGCTGAATTGCCGCAGAGTCTCTCGCAGCGACGGTACTCGCCGCAGCGTTGTTGCAAGTGCCACCAAATCCCTCGGCGTTGCCCTGAACGTGCTGATGCGGGCCGCGATTCGCTCCGGGTCAGCTAATGTAGAAAGCAATTTGCGAATGTCGGCCAGCTTTGTGTCTGTGTCTTTTAATTCTTCGACGGCGTCCTGACGCAATTCTATTGCTGAGAGGTCGCAGAGCGGCATACAGAGTAAGTTTCTGAACTTGCGAGCGCCCATACCCGTTTGCGTTTCATCGAGGGATTCCAGCAGTGAGCCTTTTTGGGTTTCGGTGCGAATGGTCCGCAGGATTTCCAGACTTCGCAGGGTGGCCGGGTCTATTTGCAGGAATTTTTTGCGATTGATTTTTTTAAGACTCTGGATATGACCGAGCGTGGTCTTTTGTGTTTCGTTGAGGTATTCGATGATGGCACCTGCCGGAGGAATGAGGGCATCCTCATCATCACCAATGCCGAAGCCTTCGAGAGTAGCAGTGCCGAAGTGTTTCAGCAGGCGTTTTCTTGCCTGATATGGGTCGAAGTACCAGGCGGGACGCTCGGTTACGATGGCGCGGGTCAACTGCTCGACGTCTGCGGCGAGCTTCCTCGTCTCGGCTTCAAATAGTTCGCCGCGTCTGTCGGGCAGCAGACACTCAGCCGGGGACAGCCTCAGCAGCTCATCAAGCAGTTTCCCTTCGGGCAAGTCCTGTACGAAGAAGTGGCCTGTGGAAATATCGACCCAGCTAATAGCGGCCTGGTGTTTTGAGCCGAGACCTACCGCACAGAGGAAGTTGTCCTCCTTGGCGTCGAGCAGGATATCGTCTGTGATGGTTCCCGGCGTGACGATTCGTACAACGTCACGTTTGACGACGCCCTTTGCGGTTTTGGGGTCTTCGACCTGCTCGCAAACAGCGACCCTGTAGCCGGCCTGCAGCATTTTTTTCAGATACCCATCGACGGCGTGATATGGTACACCAGCCAGAGGGATGGGATTGCTGCCCTTGCTTCTGCTGGTCAGTGTCAGGCCGCAGACGCGCGAGCAGGTTTTGGCATCTTCGTAGAAGGTCTCGTAGAAATCGCCCATGCGAAAAAACAGTATGCAATCGGGGTACTTGGCCTTGAACTTGGAGAACTGCTTCATCGCCGGCGTCAATTTTTCATTTGTATCGGCCATAGTGCAAGATTATACACGAAGCTGGCCGTTTAACAACTCCGTTATGATTGAGGCGGCGTGCTGTTTGGATTCGGCGTTTTTCAATTGTTTGAGCAGGTTTTCCTGCCGGTGGGAATGTAAAAGCTCTCTTTCAGAATAAAATATCGAAAACGGGTGAATAAATCGTGCTTTCTTCTCTAAGCTTCTGCCGGTGCTGATATTGGTGTTATGCTTTTTGTTTTTGAGCTTTGATAATTTTAGCCAAGGACCTTAATGCCTGATTCACTGAGGTTGGTGTTTTAAATATTTTGGCCACGTCGGGATCCAGCAAAACGATATTAGTTCCTGCCTTGTACTTTTTGGCGTATTTGCCTCTTACACCTTTACTAAAATCATATTCTTTTCTCATGCTTTTCTCCAGACAAAAGAGTTTAATTATCCCTGCTCATATTGCCTCTTCTCGTTTCTGGTGGTCTTACGAGCGCTGATAATACGTATGGTATCATCACGATCTGTATGTACAACCACAATGAGCGTATCATTGATAGATGTTCCAATGGTGATAAATCTATCTTCACCGATTGAATGGGCCAGATCATGGATGGTAATAGATAAGGGATCACCAAAAATTGTACATGCTTCCTCTTGTTCGACTGAGATTTCTTGCTATCCCATTCAAATTGTAATGCCATTGTTTAGACCTCTTAATTCCAATAGCAAAGTATTGTGTTGAACAGATTTCACAATTTTAGCACGTAGGGTGAGTTCTGCCCACCATTTATTTTTCACCAGCCTTTTATTTTTGGTTGGCACAGCCCACGCTACACTTGGCCGTTTAACAACTCCGTTATGAGGGAGGCGGCGTGCTGTTTGGATTCGACGTTTTTGAGTTGTTTTAGCAGGTTTTCCTGGCGGTGTGTAAAGCAAACAGCGGTGTGTAAATCAAAATCGGCTACGCCGGCAAGCTGCCGGATTTTTTCCGTGAGGTTTTCGATACCGGTCTCGAATTTAGCACTTATCCGCACCGTGTTTGCCAAAATCTTCGGCACTTTTCCGATATCGAGCCCGGCCGGCAGATCGGATTTGTTCAAGACCGTAAGGACTTTCCCGCCGGCAATTTTTTCAAGCAGCCGTTCGTCAAGCTGCTCTGCGGTCCGGCTGTTGTCCAAGACGAGCAAAACCAAATCTGCGCTTTCGAGAATTTCGATACTTTTTTGCTGAGACGCTTTCCCGACAACGTCTTGAGGCGCTGCTGCAAGCTCTTCATCCAAACCTGCTGTGTCAATCAGTTCTACCAAAAGCGGCCCGATTTTGCATTGTGCAGAGACCCAGTCTCGCGTTGTGCCTTTAATGTCCGTGACAATTGCTTTCTGCCGGCCGGCAAGACAATTCAAAAGTGTGCTTTTGCCGGTGTTTGTCGGACCTATTATGGCGGCTTTGCAGCCGATGATAATCAGTTTCGCTGTTCGGCTGTGTTTAAGTATCTGGTCAGCCTCGGATTTCATCTTTTCAATAGATATATCGCTTATTTTTTTGAGCCATTCGGCCGCTTTTTTGCTTAGGCCGGCGTCGATTTGATTTGCGATTATTTTTGTGCCCTCGAGTGTTTTGGCCTTAGGCTGGGTGAGTTTGGCTTCAAGGGCGATTGTACCGGTTTGCTTTTGTGCCGATAAGATTTTATGTAGAAGCTCGTCAGCAGTCAGCAGCGTGACTCCACAGCTCTGGAGCAGCTGCATTATCATCTCTACGATGATGGGATTGCCATGACAACCAATGGCGAAGGTTTCGGCCCCTTCGCAGCCGATTACAACCTCATCAATGGTCTCGCTGCCATCGACGATTGTTCCGAGCAGTATTTTACCAGGTTGTAGAAATGTCGGCTTCCGGCCCGCCGGTTTGAATATCTTTTTTATGATGGCTTCGGCTTTGTCGCCGAAGACTTGAATGGTTGATATTGCGCCGGTCCCTTTGCCGGTCATTACTGCAGCGAAAGCATTCATATTGAGCTCAATGTAAGTGGACAATCATATTTTTATGGTAAAAGATGGAGACGATATAGAACCGTAATGATCAGTTGGCTAAGTGTTTTTCCAGTCAGTATAGCGAAGCTGTTTAAGATCCAACATGGCAATGAAGATATGATTGCAAGGCGGATGATAAGCCAGTTGTTAAGTTTTGGCTCAATAACAATGGTAAATGCAGCCAATGCTATCGGCAGAAAACAGAGAATTAGTAATACTATTCGGCTGAGTTTTGTGAGTTCAACTTTGGAAAACTTAGACAAAGAGATAAAAAACGCCGCCCAACTCAAAATAGTAATTGCAGGGACCAAGAAGCGTCCGTATGTCCTTTCATCGGGGATTGTGTCTCTGACGTGGTCTGATACCTCAAAAAGTTCTGATAAGCCGTAATCTATAAGATAAAAAATAAAGAATGATAAGCAAAACACCATAATACCGATTGATAGAAGTTCCCTTATCAAGCGAATTTTAGTTTTATGTAAAGAGGTTTTCAGTGCCCAAAAAACCGTCACTATTAGAAAGGTTGGTAGTAATGATATGAGTATTAAGTTGTAATAAGTGTTGGAAGCAAATTTTGTTAACATTCGTCAGCCCCAAGTGACTTATTCTGTTTTTTCTTCGATATATTTTTTGTATGTCAGGACGATACCTTTTACGACGAGGTTCGGCACGAAGGAATCAATAAACTCGCAGTCGTCCTTAATAACTTTTGCGGCTGAGCCGGTAAGTACCGAGTGTGGCCATTTGCCGAGATTCTCTGCGTAACGCCTGATGATCTCCTGCACAGTTGCGACAGCCGAGTAATACAGGCCGCACTTTATCGCCTCGTCTGTATTTTTGCCGTATGGCGCCTTCGGCCTGGTAACTTTTACTTCCGGCAGTTGGGCGGTGTGCTCTTTAAGTGCGCGTGCTCCGATTTCAAGGCCCGGACAGATGACGCCGCCAAGAAAAATTCCCTTTCCGTCAACGAGGTCGATGGTGACAGCGGTGCCGAAGTCTGCAACGACCACGGCATCTTTGACGACAGCGTAAGCCGCTGCGGCGGAGACTACTCTGTCAGCGCCGACTTTGTCCGGCTCATCCACCCAAAGGTTCATTGGCAGCGGTATGTCTTCGCCTATAATGTGCAGCTTTTCGTCGAGGTTTTCCTTTGCTATTTCCCGGATGAGTTTCGTCCAGGCGGGTTTTACGCTGCAAACGACAATGACGCCGTCGCGTTTTCCTTCTTTAGAGCTTTGGGCAAGAGGAATTTTGTCCCAGGCGGATTTGAAAATTTCGGTCAATTGTGCGCGGGACCGGCCGGAGACGGATTTGATAAAATGCTCTTCGTCCTTCAAGTAAAGGGCTATTGTAATATTCGTATTGCCAATATCTACCGCGATTATGTTCATAATTTGTGCCCTATGGCTCGTATTTATCCATACCTTTCCGGCTACGGCTCGCTCCGCCGAGTCAAGTTTACTCTATTCTTTTGCTGATGTCAATTTATGACCATTCTAATAATTGTCATAAAGATAGGGGAGAATAACGGGCAAGAAGTTTTATTTACACCCATGTCCTTTTCCGGTATAGTTATTGTATGGACAGGTTTGATTTTCCGAAGATACAAAGAGATGTTTTCATAGTAGCGTCAGTTTTCGAGAAGTCAGACGAGAAATCATATTGGCTTTCCAGAACCCCTTACGAACGGCTGGAAGCCGTTGAATTGATGCGGCAAATTATCTATGGCTACGATCCATCTGCCATCCGACTTCAAAGAGTTCTTGAAGTTACTCAACGCTCATCAAGTTGAGTATCTGCTAATCGGTGGATATGCTGTTGGTTATCATGGTTATCCGCGGGCTACCGTCGATATGGATATTTGGATTGGTATGAACCCGGCCAACGCCGAGAGTATTGTTACTGTCCTGAAAGAGTTCGGCTTCGACCTTCCCGAATTATCGCCGGAGCTTTTCCTCAAAGAATGGCAAGTAATCCGCCTGGGCGTACCACCTGTCAGGATAGAACTCGCCACAACGGTTTCCGGTGTCAATTTCAATGAATGTTACGCTGAACGGGTAGTGGATATACTGGACGGCGTGAAAGTCAACTTGATTAGCTTGAAGCACCTGAAGATTAATAAAAAGGCCTGTGGCAGGCACAGAGACCTGGCCGACCTCGAAAACCTGCCGTAAGCTGGAAAATCCAGTCGACTGGCTCCCTTCCTTCTGTCCTCCCATCGGTTGAATTCAGCGCAACGCTTTGGTTGAGAAAATATTTCAAAATTCCAGTAGACAAATTGCCCTGTTTGGTCACTATGTTTATAGAGTACGTTAAGACTTGAGGGCCCCGAGTTGACAAAACCAAGCGATAGAGAGCTGATACAGGCTGTATTCGCCGGCGAGAAAGCAGCCTATGAGAAGCTGTACGACCGTTATGCGCCATTGGTTCGGGCCATCTGCTACGATACTACCCGGAACCTTACTGACGCCCAGGACCTTGCACAGGATGTATTTATGCGAGCTTATGAAAAATTAGACCGTTTGCGTGACCCAGATCGTTTTGGGAAGTGGGTTGTCGGGATTGCCCGATTGCGCTGCAAAGAATGGCGGTGCCAGAAGTCAAAGGGCCGAGACAAGCATGTTGGGCTTAATAATGCCCAGGCGGCTGCTCCTGACCCGCCGAATGATAGTCGGATAGAGCACCTGCAACAAATGATTACAACACTTCCGGAAAAGGAACGGTTAGCTTTGCATACGTTCTATCTGCAGGGTAAATCGGCTAACAACGCCCGCAGGATAATGGGCCTGTCAAGGTCGGGGTTCTACCGCGTCCTTGACCGGGCCCGGAAACGGTTGGAGTGCTTACTGGTTAAAGAACAGGAGAATATCCGATGAAAACGCCGCTGGATAACGATTTGAACAAGGCGTACGAAGCGTTTAACCAAAACCACAATCACCTTCGCCAAACGCTGATGGCGTCGCTGCCCGACCGTTCTAAACAGCACAAACGCGCGGGGCGGGTCAATCATGCGTTGGCGTTTATTCGAGGTACAATTATGAAAAGCAGAATAACAAAGTTAGCCGCCGCGGCAACGGTGATAATCGTTGCGGTAATGATTGGCATAAGCCAATTTGGAGGTCCAATTGATGGAGCAAGTGTGGCTTGGGCGGATGTAATAGAAACACTCGAAAACGATATCAAGTCAACTAACACTATACATATTTTGATGACATTGAGGATGACATTTAGTACGGTGACGCCAAGGCTGGGGGAAAACGGTGAGGTAGAATCTGAAGAACCTCATATCGTTAGGGGTGAATGCTGGCTTCGAAGAAATCCCTTTGCAGGGAAATCGGTTCTGGAAGGTGTACAAACTAATTATTTCACAGAAAAAAAGTGGGTAGGTTTGGAGCATCACGGTAAAAAATGGTTTGAGCAGTCTATACCAAAAGAAAAACGAAATGTGTACGGGATGTTTGATGCTTTGGTAACGGGTGATTTTGAGGCTCATCAGGAAATACCCGGATTCAGCATATCGGATGGGCAAGTAGTTGGTAGTGAAATTATAGTTGGTGAAAAGGCAACTATATATGAGTTCATCGGTACACCGTCAGAGGAAAAGAAGGAAGAGGGACATCCTCCGATATACTTTAAATGTTGGGTAAGAGATTCAGACCATAAAACCGTTAGAATGCAAACCCATTACGGCGACTCAAATAAGTTTAATATGGATTATGAACTTATCGAATACGATGTGACAATACCACCAGGCACGCTGGAAGTGAAAATCCCGGAAGGATACACCAAGCATTTGACAGTGGAAGAAAGAATAAGGGCAACTGTTCCAACGAATGTGATCGAGTTAAAACAGGCTTATGATAAGGCAAGAGATGCTTTTCCAAATTATCGAATGATTATCTTAGATAATAACGGAAATATTAAAAGGCGAGTCGCTAAAGAAGACGAAAAATGGCGTTTAGATAATTATGGATATAGGCGGAAAAGTGATAACGCAATAGATGTCAGTCAAATGCAAGATTTTGATGATTTGTGGAACCAAACGGAGGCATTGAAAGGAAAGATAGAAGTTACTTTAATGCCTTATAAACGAAATATGGGCCAAATAATCTGGCATAGAGAAGATCTTGGTAATTCACCAACGAGTAGATTACTCAGATATAGAGCTATAAACGAACAACTCAATTCTCTTGAGCACATAGCATGGCGTACGATGTACATCAATGCCAAAGATGCCAAAATACAGATGCTTCCACGTTCAGAGAAGTTTCCAGGTTGTATGGGTGTAAGTATTTCATCGCAAATCAAGGGATTTAAAAAGACGGGATTTCCTCCTACGGAGGCGCTAGTAATATTCTGGATTGACCCTTCGAAAGACTATATATGTATCAGGCATGAGCATCATCAGCGACCCAAGGCCGTGTGGGAGGAAGATAACGAATGGGAACAGCATGAGCCTGAGACTAATACTCATGACGGTAATGGGAGTTTTCACAGCGAAATAGTCGAAATCACTAAACTGGCACAGACTCCAGATGGGAAGTGGTTTCCAGCGGAAATAAAAATCCAGCATCATTCCATAAACAGGGACGGCACAAGAGTAAGTCCCTCACGAAAAGCAACAACAAAAAGCATCTATGTTGATACACAAGGGTTGATAGACCCAAACCTATTCGACTGGCCGGAGGAACTGCTACTACCTACCAAGTAATTTTGGCAAATTAAGGCTGGACTTACTTTGGCTCGGCCTGTTTTTTGCGCCCCTGCGGAGAAAATTAGCCCTTCGACTTCGCTCAGGATAAACTTTTAAGTTCTTTTACCTTTTGCCACAGGAATTCGCTTAGTTCCTTGATTCCGGCACCGGTGACTGCTGAGATTGGGTAAATCTTTTTATTCAATTTCTTCTTCAGGTTCTTTACTATTTCGGAGTCCGGGTCGAGGTCTATCTTGTTGGCAACGATGACTTCCGGCTTTTGAGCAAGGGCCTTGCTGTACTGCTGCAATTCGCTGCGTATCCCATAGTAATTTTCCACGGGGTCGGAGCCAACCGTCGGCATTATATCAAGGAGGTGGACGATAATTCGCGTTCTTTCAATGTGTTTTAGAAACTCGAAGCCGAGGCCTGCACCGTCGTGGGCGCCTTCGATTAGGCCGGGTATGTCAGCCATAACGAACCGGCGGAAGTCGCTTAATTCAACGATGCCGAGCACCGGCTCGATTGTGGTGAACGGATAATCGGCGATTTTCGGCCTTGCAGCCGAGCAGCGGGAGATGAGTGTGCTTTTGCCGGCATTCGGCATACCGACCAGCCCGACATCGGCGATGAGTTTTAATTCGAGTCTTATATTTCTTTCCTGGCCCGTTTTGCCGGGTTCGGTGTGCCTTGGGGCCTGATTGGTTGAGGTAGCAAAGGCCTTATTGCCCTTTCCGCCTCTTCCACCGCGGCAGATGCAAACCTTCAACCCGACCTTGTTTAAGTCCTTGAGAAGCAGGTCCAGGTCAACATCGTGGATGAGTGTTCCCGGCGGGACTCGGATTATCAGGTCTTGGCCATTTGCTCCGTGTTTATTTGCCCCTGAGCCGGGTTGTCCGTTTTGAGCCCGCCAGTGATGCTTGCCGGCAAAATCTATCAAAGTATCGAGATTTTCGGCCGCCTCGAAATAGACGTTTCCTCCCCTTCCGCTGTCGCCGCCGTCCGGCCCGCCTTTTGGCACGTACTTTTCTCGTCGGAAGCTCAGACAGCCATTTCCGCCATCGCCCGCCTTGACCCAGATTTTTGCCTTATCGATAAACATAACGCTCGTATATCGTATCTTATCTCTTGCAATAAAAAAAGGATGGCGTGGAACCATCCTTTTCTTAGCTAATTATTTTTTTGCTTCTATCAAACGACGTGGATTTTTCTGCCCTGGAAGTGGATTGTGCCATCTGTGGTAGCGAATAAGGTGTAGTCCCTGCCCATGCCGACATTACGGCCGGGGAAGAACTTTGTTCCGCACTGCCGGACGATGATAGAGCCGGCCTTTACAGCCTGGCCGCCGAACAGCTTCACACTTCTATACTGCGGATTGCTGTCCCGGCCATTTCTCGAAGAGCCTTGTCCCTTTTTATGTGCCATAGCAAACTGCCTTTCTTTTTAGCGCTAAACCGAAATTACACCTATATTATAATTGCTCCCCACGGAACTGTCCAGTAAATTTTCGGAGTATTTTGCTTTAGAACACAAATGTTTTATAGTGGTTCAGCCTGCAATATGGCCTTAATTTCGCGTAACGATAATAAACCGGAAGTAGGCAACTTTTCGTTTGATATGGCCAGCGTGGCCAATTTCTCGCGGCTGATGGTTTTTCGCAATTCGATTAGTCCCGGGAGCTGCATTCGTCAGGCTGAGCAGCGGTTAGAGAATAAGTCCACATTATTCAACTTTCAACACTTCCTTTATTGCTTTTTTCAGTGTTTTTTTTGGTAAGAACCCTACTGCCATTTGTGGTTCGTCATTTAGCGGTACAAAAAGCATGCTGGGGATGCTTTGAATGCCGAAAGCGGCCGCTAATTCCTGTTGAGCTTGTGTGTCAACTCTGTAAAAATTGAGCTTACCCTGGTATTCTTGAGCAAGTTCTTTTAAAATAGGTTCTACCATTTTGCACGGCGCACACCAATCCGCATAAAAGTCAATGATGCAGGGCAGTTTGCCTTCAAACTTCCATTCTTTATTTTGCTCATAGTTAAAAACTTTTTGTAAAAAGCTGTCTTTCGTTA
>DUZJ01000019.1 GCA_013349615.1 Planctomycetota bacterium
ACAACTCGTTCCGGGATACGCTCACGGTTGAAATGAGCCAATTTGTTAAGCAGTACATGATCCTGCATTAATGTTGGGCCACGTTCTCCTGCAGTGAGTGAATTCTGATTATCACTTACAGGTGTGCCTGCTGCTGTGGTAAGTTTTTTCTCTTTCATTTTCAACCTACCTTTATCCTTTCTTTCTTTTATCTTGTTTAGTTATCTTTCACCGACAATTCCAATTAATCTTTTAAGAATTATACTCTGGTCAGTATTATACTATTTCATTATCGATATTACAATGCAGAAGAAACGATTGCATTTTCCTGTGGACTGAGTCTAACTGAAGGTTATAGTTATAGAGTAAAGTTACTTAGTAAATGAATATGTTAACCCTAACTATTAAAGATGTGCCAAGCCCTAAAACTCCCCGCGTAGGACTCAAACCTACAACCTAACGGTTAATCCGTCAGCCTTCGGCTGCCGGACTCGCTCTACCAAGTTCGGCATTTAGCCATCGTCGCCCTGTTCTTGATTTGAGCCAGCGTTCACGCCGCACGGCCTGGGAGCACGTCGGATGGATTTCCTGATAGATCAGTTTCCAGGGACCAGCCTGCCTGGAAGTATACTTTGCGGGCTTGTGCTCCGGGTCGTTATGTTCGGCCAAACGGCGATTCAAGTCGCCGGTCTGGCCGATATAACGCCCACCAGTAGTCAAACTTTCGATTACGTACACAAAGAATGCCACACCTCCCCGAGTAGGACTCGAACCTACAACCTAGCGGTTAACAGCCGCTCGCTCTACCAGTTGAGCTATCGGGGAATCCCAACCAATCGGCACAAGTCAGGCTCTCAAACGCTCAAAGCCGTCCTCGTCCAAATCAGTTTCAGACATTATCCGAACTTCAACAGCTTTGTCAAGATGTATCTTTTCTCTGCAGCTAATATTGCAAAAAGTTGCACAACACTGGCAAAACAGCCGATTATTGTGTAGAATAGCAGTTTTGCAAAGGCCGACTGAATTGGTTCGCGGTTCTATGAAAAGATGTTTCTCCGCATACAGGTAGTATCGCTAGCGCTAAAATGCAAAATTAACCGAACAAAAGGCCTGTTTAGCGCATCTTATAAGGGTATACTGAAATACAGACAAACTGCTAAATTCTAATTTTTTAGTTATATGGCAAAAGACATACTCAACATTGGCGGTTTTATCATAAAAAAACGCATCGGAAGCGGAGCTCGAAGTACAATTTATCTGGCTATCGACCAGCAGAACAACACTGATGTTGCCCTGAAACGAATTATTTTCGAAAGGCCGCAAGATTCAAGGGTTTTTGAGCAGACAGAGAACGAATATAAAGTGGCCCAGCGAATTAATCACCCCTACGTCCGCAAGTGCTACAAGCTAAAGAAAATACGCACGATGCTCAAAGTAACCGAGATGCTGCTTTCTATGGAATTCTTCGATGGCAAGTCTCTCGAATCTGTCCCCACTTTGAGTCTGGTCGATGTGCTGCTTGTTTTCAGGATGGTCGCAACCGGCCTTAATGCCATGCACAGAGAAGGATTCATTCACTGTGATATAAAGCCCAATAATATTCTTATGAGCAAGGCCGGCTCAATTAAAATTATTGACCTTGGCCAGAGCTGCAAAATCGGAACTACCAAGCGCCGTATTCAGGGCACACCGGCCTATATTGCACCTGAACAGGTCAGGCGAAAGCCCCTTGGCCCAAGAACGGATATCTTCAACCTCGGTGCCACAATGTACTGGGCCCTCACCGGTAAGAACGTCCCTACTCTGATACCCAAAAGAAACGGTACTTTGATACCCAAAAAAAATGTCACCTTCAGCATTGGTATTCAACGAAATTATCCGGCACCTCACGAACTGAAAAAACGAATACCGATAGGAGTCTCAAGACTTGTAATGGAGTGTGTAAAAGACAATCCGGCTCAACGCCCTCCAAATATGATGACGGTCATATCGAGGCTGGACCTGATGATACACAGTTTAATAGGTAGCAGGATAAAAACGAATAAATATGCCTCAAACAATAGTTGACTTACTAAACAAGGGTAAGCAAGCGGCAATCGCAAATAGATTTCGACGCGGCAATTTAATTCATTTACCCGCCGAAGGCAGCCTGATTATAACGGGCGATATTCACGGGCATCGACGAAATTTCGAAAGAATAGTCACCTTCGCAGATTTGCCCAACAATCCCGGCAGGCATGTCGTCCTGCAGGAAATCATACACGGAGGCCCCCAGGACTCCGAAGGTGGCTGTCTATCTTATAGATTGTTGTTCGACGCCGTCCGCTATAAATTAAGCTTCCCCGACCAGGTCCATATTATCATGGGAAACCATGACACCACTTTCATCAACAGCAGCCAGGTGATGAAAAATGGCAAAGAAATGAACCGGTCAATGAATCTGGCCATGGACCGGGAATTCCAGCAGGCCGCCGATGATATCAAACTGGCGATGAGGCAATTCCTGCTTTCGCAGTCTTTAGCTATCAGATGTGATAACAGAATATGGCTGTCGCATTCCCTCCCAAGCGACCTTTACGTCGATAAATTCGACCAGCAAATCCTGCAAAGGCAACTGGAAATCGAAGATTGTAAAAAACCGGGTTCAGCTTACCTTTTAACCTGGGGCAGAAGGCACAGTCAGACCCTGCTCGACAAAATGGCCAAGCTCTTTGATGTGGACACCTTTGTCCTCGGCCATCAACCACAGGAGCAAGGATGGAGCCAGGCCGGCAAAAACCTGATTATTATCGCCTCCAACCACAATCACGGCTGCCTGCTCCCAATCAACCTGACAGAATCTTACACCATCGAGCAGCTAATCGATTCAATAGTGCCCTTGACTTCAATAGCATAAAGCCTATATTCTTAAAGACCGGACGATTAGACGCGCCGACGCATTTACCCGTATAAACGCATCCACAAGAGGCAAGAATGGATTGGTACTACTATATAGCACTGGCAGCAATCCTGTCGCAATTATTCTTTTTGGTTCAGACTATTAAGAACTATCGCTATACGCTGGCCAAGTACAAAAAAAAGCGTTCGTGGCACCAGCTTCGGGCCGTACTGATTGTGCCGTGTAAGGGCCTGGATTTCGCCTTTCACGAAAATATTACATCCCTCTTCAATCAGGACTATGAAAATTACTTGCTGTGGTTTGTGGTCGCTGAGAAGTCGGACCCTGCCTACGACGAATTATGCAGATTGAAAAACCAACTGAGTCAAAACTCAAAAGCCCGCGATGTGCAGATATTTGTTGCAGGAAAAGTAGGTGATAGAAAAAAACAAAGTGGCGGCAACAAGCAACGAGCAACACAATACGCCTGTAGTCAAAAAATCCATAATTTGCTCTGCTGCTACGAGCGGATTGGCGATGACGTCGACGCCCTTGCCTTCGCTGATTCCGATGTCTGTGTTCGCAGCGACTGGTTAAGTCATTTAGTCTGGCACCTTAGACTCTCCAAGACCGGCGCCACCAGTGGCTATCGCTGGTTCATACCGAAAAAGAACAATCTGGCCAGCCTGGCCCTGTCGGTTATGAACGCCAAGGTCGCCCAATTGCTGGGCAACACCCGTTTTAATCAGGCCTGGGGCGGCTCAATGGCTATTCGTGTGGACGTCTTTAGAGAAATCGGCCTTGATAAAATCTGGCCAAAGACCATAAGCGATGATTTATCGCTCAGTCATGCCGTCAAAAAGGCCGGAAAAAAAGTGGAGTTTGTACCAGCCTGTCTCGTCGCTTCATACGAATCAACCACCTGGCCAAAACTCTTTGAATTTATTCGGCGACAATTTGTAATTACACGCGTAAGCGCGCCTCGAACCTGGTGGTTCGGATTAATCAGCAGTCTTTATTCTATCCTGGGGCTATGGGCAGGCTTTGCCCTCGCAATTTACGCAGCAGTCAAATCATCAATCACCGGTTATAAATTATTAATTATTGTCGCCGTACCTGTCCTTTTCTTCGTAGGTCAACTGTCCAGCGCAATACTACGTCGGAAAATGATTAGTAAAGTGCTGGAAAAAGATTGGCCTAAATTGAAGCTCGCCTGTGCCGCCGATATCCTTTTCTTTTGGCTCTGGTCCTTACTGCTGTTCTTCTTTATTATCGCTTCGGCCTTCGGCAGAACCATCTGCTGGCGGGGAATACGCTATAAACTGCTTGGCCCGTTAGAGACCATTAGCCTTGGCGAAAAAGTACCCGATGGGAAAGGTCTCTAACAGGCCTCGGACAAACCAAAACAATACTGCTGTACCCTCGCGAACTCCGGCCATTGGTCAGCCAGCCCAATTCCACCGATTTTCGGATTAGTTTTTCCATTGATACCGGCAAGAATAAATTATATTATTTGTTATGATATTTTCTCAATAGCAGCGCTATGAAAATGCATAACGGATTTCATTTCATACATGCGCTTTCATTTTGTGATGTTGTGCGAGGGGCTCAAACGTGAAAAAAGGCATTCGGGAACCTGCAAAACGGACGTGTGCGACCATATCTACAAAAACCGCCCGGATTTGTGGTTTATTCACAATCAAAGCAGCTTCCACGGCTGGTATACTCGCGGCAAACAAAAAGGGAACCGGGGAAACAGGACGTTTGTCGATAAGTACGTTAAAAACTAAGACGCACTGGGAAAATATTTTGTTCCACTGAAAAGCGAACAGTTACAAAATGGGCGATACCCGCTGGTTTGCCCTTCCAGCTCAGTGGCACAAAAAAAATAGTTTCATTATATTGATAGGGAGTTGACAATGTGCAACAAGAAACCTAAAACCGCGAAATTCAAAGTTCGATATTCGATACTTAGCACCATAATGCTGCTTGCCTACGGCAGCGCGGCGGCGCAGGATTTTGTTCCTTTTGTCATTCCCGCCCGGCCAAATCCTGATTCGCTGATAGCATATCCTTCCTCGCAGCCAATCAAGACCAACTCAGACCACCTTGTTGCTCACTCCGGCCACTTCTTTAGCAGCAAGCACCGCGTTCGCCTCTGGGGCGTCAACCTGTCGTTTGGAGCAAACCTGCCCAAACACGAAGATGCCCCTTACATTGCAGCCCGCCTCGCCGCTGCCGGCGTCAACGCCGTCCGTTGTCACCACATGGACTCCGCCCGATTTCCACGTGGGTTGTGGAACGCAAAAGACGGAAAGACCATCGACCCGGAGGCACTGGACAGATTGGATTTTTTCATCGACCAGCTTGCCCGCCGTGGAATCTGCGTCAACATCAACCTGCACGTCGGACGAGTACACAGTCAGTTTCTGCACCTGCCCAGGACCAACCGCCAATACGATAAAATCTTCAACATCTTCACGCCCGCACTCATCGATGCCCAGAAACAATATGCCCGAGAGCTGCTGACCCACGTCAACCGCTACCGCAAGCTCCGCTACGCCGACGACCCCGCCGTCGCCATCGTCGAAATCACTAATGAGAACAGCTTCTTTATGTGGGGCAGCGAGCAGACGCTGCGGACGCTGCCGCCATTCTATGCAAATATTCTGCAAGGCAAATTCAATACGTGGTTACAAAAAAGATACAGTTCGGACCAGAAGCTGCGCAAGGCCTGGTCCGAAGGCGCCGAGGCCCTGGGAAAAAACCTGCTCGTTAATAGCAACTTCCAGACAAACGAACCGGCTACTACTGTCCCGAAAAACTGGCATCTTGAACAACATTCTGGCTGCACAGCCTCAGGGTCACGCCCCCGCTTCAAGGACAAAGACGCTCTGCGAATCAACATCGGCAAGGCCGATGACACCGAATGGCACCTACAGCTCAACCAGGGAGATTTAGCTATCAAGGCAGGAAAGTACTATACCGCTATTTTCGACGCGGCCGCTGATAAGTCCCGCAAAATCGGCTGTGGTATCGGCCAGGCCCACAGTCCCTGGAGCAATCTCGGCCTCTCACAACAAGTGGAACTAACCGACAATTGGAATACCTTCCGATACGGCTTTGTTGCAAAAACCGATGACGACAATACACGTTTGAGCTTTTCATTCGGCGCAAACAACATTCCGATATACCTTGCCAATGTCGAGTTTCGGCCCGGCGGCCGCGTGGGCCTGGAAAAGAGCGAATCAATCAAGGCCGGCACCGTTGCTGTATTTGCAGATAGTGAGAGTCCCGCCCGCGCAATTGACCGGATGCGCTTCCTGGCCGAGACGGAAAAGGCCTACTTCGATGGAATGCGAAAATTTATAAAGGATGACCTGGGCTGCAAGGCTCTGGTAACCGGCACGATTGTCTTTGGGCCGTTGGGACTGTACGCCCAGAGTGATATGGATTTCATCGACGCCCACGCATACTGGCAGCACCCGCGCTTTCCGGGCAGGCCGTGGGACAGCGGCAACTGGCTCATCGACCAGAAACCAATGACCGACTATCCCGCCCAGGCCACTTTGTTTCGCCTCGCCGCCGAACGCCTCCTCGGCAAGCCCTTTACCGTCAGCGAATATAACCACCCCGCTCCCCTCGACTCACAGGCCGAGTGCGTACCTATGATTGCATCATTCGCCGCCGCCCAGGACTGGGACGGCATCTGGTTGTACACATATAGTCACAGCTCGGACGGCTGGTATCGAGAAAACCTGAACAGCTATTTTGATATCGACACTAACCCGGCCAAATGGGGTTTCATGCGAGCCGGGACAGCCATCTTCCGTGACGCCGGACCACCAAACAGGGGTATTGGTATTGCCCAATTAAATGAATTTTCCTGTATTTCATTAACTAAATCTTTGGATATTGTTACAGAACTCGCGAAACTGCACCTCAAGCATGACCGTAATATGTTCAGTCTCCTAACTGATAAGGCGAAAATCGGTTGGCAGGATTTACTAAAAAAACAGGTAGTTTCAGCAATCGCCAGCTATGGCGGACAAGGAGGTGTTGACGAGACATCGAAACTCGACTGGTCTGTTGAAAACGGTAAAGGTTTGTATTCGGTTCACAGTCAGGGTGCATGGGTCTATACAGGCCACGCTGAAAAGTTTGAGAAAGCTACTAAAGGACGGCTTTCGGTAACCAAGCCGGAGTTTGTTGCAGTGACGGTGACACCGCTGGACAAAAGACCGCTAAATAAAAGTCGAAAAATTCTAATTACTGCCTGTGGCAGATGTGAGAATACCGGTATGAAGTTTTCCGAGGACCGCCGGACCGTCGGCCGTAATTGGGGCGGTCCACCTGTACAAATCGAAGCGGTTGAAGGCACACTGGCCCTTACCGGAGATTGGACATGTCAGGCACTCGCTCCTGACGGTGTACCAAAGCACCCCGTGCCCATCTCATACAAAAACAAGCGGGGCGTTCTGCAAATGGCTCCGAAATATAAAACTATGTGGTATCTTTTGACGAGAAACACAGAATCCGATTAAGTCATCAATAAAAGTGAGGTATTTATAATGAAGGCATTTGGCATAGGACTTGCCGTTTCCATCGCCTTGACTGCTGGAGCGGCACTGGCGTTCAATGGACACATCGTCACAGAAGGCCCCTTGAAATTGACGATAGACAGCATCGAGGATGTAACAGAGCACAACAAGCCGCGCGATGTAAAGGTCACGGTCAAGAACAATGGAGACTCTCCGCTACAGGTCCGGTTGCGTATGGTGGACCTTGTTGACGAATGGTACGCAGTTGGGAAAACGGAAAAACGTCTCGCAGTTGCGCCCGGCAGCGAAGCAGAAGCTGCTTTTCGAATAGCTGCCGGAAAAGGCGCATTTTCGACGCTATATCCTGTTCACGTTTACGCTACTTTTAAGCACCGCGGGCAGACGGTAACAGCGCACCCCGTCCAAATATTCAAATCAAATTTTAGCAAGGCAATTCGCTCGTCCCCACAAGCAAATGAAATGCCGGTGAACATCGTTCCAGCCAATGGCGCCTTGCCGCTTTACCAATTGCGGTCGCATCGTGTGGCCTGGCGCTTCTACGATAAACCTCTGGTCTATATGCCCGTTGGCTGGAAGGGTTCATCTTCTGAATCTTCGGCCAGCTTTTCAAATCTCAGCGTTTCTCGTGGCGGGACAAAGCAAGCCATTCAGATGCACCCCCCATGGAGACCTGAGGGCGGAACCATCTTCGCCGAATACCTGCTCAAACTCCCGGATATTACGCCGCTCAAGCTAACTTTTGCCAACGCCATACGCGACCACACAGAAGCCGAACCCCCCAGTGACGGCGTAACGTTTCGCGTGTGGGCCGGTGACGAGAAGCTTTTCGAGCGTCACACCGACAGCAAGATATGGGTTGATGGCCAGGCCGACCTGAGCAGGTTTGCCGGCAAGAAAATACTGCTGCGATTGGAAAGCCATCCGGGACCAAAACGTGATACGACCTGTGATTCGTCCTATTGGGGCGAGCCGATGGTTGTCACGGGAACTCCGCCCCCACAGCTCTCGGATACCCAACGTGAGAAACTCCGAAGCCGTGCCAGGAACATCGTCAAATCACAAAAGACATCCGGCAATCCCCGGGATTCCTTACGGAAGAACGAGTTTCTCTTCAAACTTGAGGATGATTACGTGGCGGCACTTGTCCTGGGCAGAAACGGTCTGGCTGATTCTACGATTGCCTTCGGCGATGGTGCTCACTGCGTGGTATTTGACGGCTTGCAGGTCTCAGTGCTGTGGCACAAGGTCGGACTGGGCTCGTCGCAACTCGTCGTGCGGCAGATTGATACGAAAAGGGATAGGCTGTCCGGGAAACTAAGCATTAAACATCACCTCATCCTCGCAGACGAAGAATTTGACTTGACTGCGGAGGTGTGGAAAGACAAGACCGCCTTGCGCATAAAGCTGAAATGCCCCAAGCGGATTACCGATATAGCCCTGGGCCAGGCCGACCAGAAGGCCCCTCGCGTTTACTATGGCCATGGATACTGCATCGTCGACCCGAAGGCCTTCAGGGCAGACTTCGGCGGACACAACCTGTCGACAAGCCACGTCGGATTTGATTTCGAGAAAGGCATCTCGCTTCTAACTGCCTGCGACAATCCACCTGATTATCTCGAAGTGGACCCGGACCAAAGGACATACGCGCTTCACACACACCTCGATGCGACGATTGTCTTTGTGCCGAGCATCAAGGGTGCTTTTGATTGTGCCCGAAAGTACCGTCCCTTGTTCGACAAGAAGCCGGCGGCCGGCCTAAAGCGTAAAGCAGGTCGATTTGTTTTCGATATCTGGGGCGGACGCTATACCGAGCTCGCTGAAACTATGAAGCGAATGATAGCTTATGGCCTGACCGATTCGCTGCTGACTGTGCACGTCTGGCAGCGATGGGGTTACGATTACCGCCTGCCGGATATTTACCCACCGCAGCCACAACTCGGCACAGTTGAGGACATGCAGCAGATTGCAAAGGTCTGCGCCGAGCACGACATCCCATGGGGCCTGCATGATAATTACATCGATTTTTATCCCGATGCGGCCGATTACAGCTACGACCACATCTGCTTCACCGAACAGGGCGAACCTATAAAGGCCTGGATCAATAGAGGACGCGACGCCCAGAGCTACCGATGGCGGCCTGACCGCATCATGCCTTTCGTCAAACGCAATCTAAAGCTCATCAACCCAAACCTCAAACCTACGCATTATTTCATCGACGTCTTCACTTCGCTGCCGTGCTTCGACTTCTACGATAGATACGGAAATTTTCACTCTATGCTCGAAACCCGCAAATGCTGGGGCGAGGCCTTCGCCTGGATACGAAGCTATCTGGGTGGCAACGCCCCCACCACGTCCGAGGCCGGACACGACCAGCTCATCGGATACCTCGACGGCTCCGATTGTCAGCACATGACGCTCTCTCCCGAAAAGGGATGGCCCCATATCCGAATCTCCTGCAGGGATTGGGAGCGTGTGCCGTGGTTCGACGCGGTGCTGCACGATAAGTTCAGCTTGCACGGGGTCGGCTATCCCTCACGTTACAAACTCAAGCAGGCACAGAGTGACCGAAGAATTCTCGAAAGCGATGACTACATCAGCGCCGAAATTCTCGAAGGCCACGCCCTTATGATTGACAGGGGTGGATTCGGCAGAGGTGCTGTCCGCAAGTATTGGCTCGCGCAGGATTTCATCAGAAGCATTGCGCTCGACCAGATCGAGGATGTACAATTCGTAGGTGGGGACATACAAAGACAGCTTATCAGATGGAAGTCCGGCGCAAAGGTTTACGTTAATCGAGGGCGTAAAGACTGGCAGGTGGCTGGTAAAAACCTTCCTCAATACGGATACTTTGCAAAGAATGGCCTGCTCGAATCGAGCATCGAAAAAATACAAGGCATCATTGTCGAACAATCACGTGCGCCCGCGCTTTCCTACTTCAATGCACGCGGGTTCAATCTCGTCAAGCCCAGGCTTAAACCGGAGCCGTCGCCCCGGCGCAATGTTAAGAGGATGCAGATTGACTTTGGCCCTGTCGTAACCGAAGGCGCATTCCGCTGCGAGGTGAGGAAAAATATGATTGTTATTGCTCCTCTGCCCGACATTGACCCGTTCACAGTTACATTACGCATCGACATACTGACCGGCACAAAAGGCACGCAAGTAGTATCTATTACCGCCATCGACGCTGACGACAAAAATATACGAACGGTCGAATTTGAAGTGAAACGAAATCTTGTAACGTTTCGGACACGCAAAAACGAGTTCGCATACAAAATCGTACTGAAACGCTTATAAAGGTAATACAAGGAGAAGATAATGAATAAGACTAACTCTATCGTGGTATTTATGGCATCGATTTTATTTGTGGCGACCCTTCCTCTCCAGGCCGAGCAGCAACCTCCTTCGCTGGTCCTTTTTAATTTCGATAAGGGCTTTGATGTCAGCAAAGTAATATCTACTGACGCCAAAGTAAACCTTTCGCAAGATAGCACGCTGCGTATTGAAACCGGTCACAAGAAACAGTGGCCCGGCATCACCCTGAAGGCGCCGGCGGGCAAGTGGGACTTATCAAAATACGAATATATTACCGTCGATATCAAAAACATAGATACAAAACCAGTTAGAGTCTACTGTCGGGTGGATAATCCCGGCGCCGATGGCAGCAACAACTGCGTAACCGAAAGCGTCAACCTTAATCCGAATAAATCAGAAACACTAATGGTACGTATCTATCCTACTACATATCAGCTTTCCGAACCGGTCGAGTTGATTGGTATGCGGCGACCGCCTGTCCTTCCCGCCAAGCTCAATGCTTCAAATGTCAACCAGTTGCTCGTGTTCGTTACTAAGCCCGGCACTGACCACGTCTTCGAGATTAGCAATATCCGTGCCGGCGGCCGTGTCAAGATGTTGAATACAAAAACTTTCTTCCCCTTCATTGACGAGCTCGGTCAGTTCATCCACAAGGACTGGCCCGGCAAAACGCATTCTCTCGACGAGCTAATCGCTCATGGCAAAGTTGAGCAAAATGACCTCGCCGCCAATCCCGGCCCGCCCGACCGCAACAAATACGGCGGCTGGACCGCCGGCCCGAAGCTAAAAGCCACCGGCTTCTTTCGCGTGAAAAAGTACAAAGGAAAGTGGTGGCTCATCGACCCACAGGGCCAGCTCTTCTTCTCGCACGGAATTGATTGCGTCCGCAGTGCAAACGCTACACCTATCACCGACCGCGAACACTACTATAGCAACCTGCCGAAAGCCGACTCGCTGTTTTCAACATTCTACAGCAGGGGAGGCTGGGCACCGCACGGCTATTATAAAGACCACTCGCCGTATAGAACCTATGACTTCAGCCAGGCCAACTTCCTGCGCAAGTACGGCCCGGATTGGCAGCAGAAATTCGCCGACATTACGCACCGACGACTGAAAAGCTGGGGCCTAAACACCATCGCAAACTGGTCGGACGCCAAAATCTATGCTGTGCGCAAGACTCCCTACGTCGCCACAATCAGCTACAGTGCCAGAACACTGGAAGGCTCGAAAGGCTACTGGGGAAAGTTCTACGACGTCTTCGACCCGAGTTTCCGCCAGGCTTTGCGCCGGCGATTGGAAAGAGAAAAAAATGCCTCAGCCGGCGACCCTTGGTGCATCGGCTACTTCGTCCACAACGAGCTTTCCTGGGGCGACGAGACATCCCTCGCCGTAGCCGCCCTTATCTCACCGACCGACCAACCCGCCAAGAAAGTCTTCATTGAAGACCTAAAAGCCAGGTACAAGACAATCGACAAGCTCAACACCGCCTGGGGAACTGACCACAAAACCTGGGACGCTCTGCTGCAATCTGCGCAAGCCCCGGACAAAAAGAAAGCCCGGGATGACTTGACCGCTTTCTACACTAAGACCGCTGAGACATACTTCCAGATTATCCGCGAGGAGGTCAAAAAAATCGCCCCGAACCAGCTCTATATGGGCTGCCGCTTCGCCTGGGTCAACGACCGTGCCGCCCGCGCAGCAGCCAAATTCTGCGACATAGTCAGCTACAACCGTTACAGTTACAGCGTGGAAAACCACCGCCTGCCCGACGGTATCGACAAGCCCGCAATCATAGGCGAGTTCCACTTCGGCGCTCTGGACCGCGGCATGTTCCACACAGGACTAAGGAAAACCGCCAACCAGCAGGACCGCGCCGACAAGTACAGAAGTTATGTCCAGGGGGCACTCCGCAATCCGTATATCGTCGGCACGCACTGGTTCCAGTACAAGAACCAGGCCACGACCGGCCGAGGTGACGGCGAAAACTACCAGATCGGCTTCATCGACATCTGCGACAGACCTTACCCTGAGACCATAAAGGCCTGCCGTGAGGTTGGATACACAATGTACGAATACCGCCTCAACAACAAGTGAGCCGTACTACGCTTTTATCCGATACATTGGTAAACTCTACAGGTGATACGGGTGGCGTTGAGGTCGGCCCATCATCCTTCGTGCCTGCTCGTCGCCGACTATCTCTTGTTTTACAGGTTCCCAGTGGAGCTTCCGGCCAAGGATGAAGGAAACGTTGCCCAGCACACAAAGATTCGCCACGCCGACTGCCGCTTCGATGTTCATAATGGTCTTGGCGCCCGTCTTGATACCCTTGAACCAGTCCTCCTTGTGCCCGGGGCTCTTATACACATCCTTGGCGCCGGCAGGCAGCTTCCATTCGCGTGCTTTCTTCTCGGCCCACGTACCGCCGTCGCCGCCCCAGTGGATGAACTCGCCCTTGTCGCCGCGGTAGATGGCACCGTAACCGGGACGGCTAATTCTGCCTCCCGGTTCCTTCCCCGTCCTCTTTTCCGCCTTCGGCAGTTTATCATTGGGCATTTGCGTCCAGGTCATCGTCCAATCGGGATTCTTGAAGGTATAGGTCACCTCCATCAATATCGCGCTGTCCCATAGTCCCTTGGTTGGTGCAGTACCCGTCGCCTCGACAGTAACCGGGCCTGTTCCGTCGGCACCCATCCACCACATCGCACAACTCATCACGTGGGCGCCACGGTCGCGGATCTGCCCCCCGCCTGACTCCAACACCCAACGGAACACGCCGTGACAATACCTCTTATTGTATGGCCGCCAGCGAAGCGGCCCTAACCACAGGTCCCAATCAAGCTCGGCCGGCGGTTCACTGTCCGGCACCGGATTATTGTCCGCGGGACTGGGATAATGAAAGCAATCGACGCGGTTGATGTGGCCAATATTACCGTTGACGAGGTATCGATGAGCCAGATAAGCTTCCGGCTGGGAACGGCCCTGCGAGCCGACCTGGACAGACACCTTGTTCTTCCTGGCCGCCGCAACCATTGCCTTGCCTTCCTCGATTGTGCAGCAGGCCGGCTTCTCCACATAGACGTGCTTGCCGCATTCAGCGGCGTGGACCATTTGAACCGCGTGCCAGTGGTCCGGCGTCGCGATCACGACGGCGTCGATATCTTTGCGTTCGAGGATGTAACGGTAGTCACGGTAGGGCTGTACGCCCGCACCCGCTGTCTTCGCCGCCCCGGCCAGCCGGTTCTCATCCGCATCGCAGACCGCCGCAATATTCACCTCGCCTCTGTCGCGCCTTCTCACCATATCGCGCAAATGGGACCCACCCATCCCGCCGACACCAATATGGGCCATTGTCAATCGTTCGTTCGCCCCGGCTCTGCCCCGCGCTGCCAGCGCGCCGGATGGAACCAGGTATGGAAAACTCACTGCCGCCGCGCCAGCAGCGGCACCAGCCAAGAATTCACGCCTGTTGAGTTTGTCTTTTCGTTTCATCGTTCTATGCCTTTCTGTTTTAATTCCGGTACGTTAAGTAAGGTGCCAAACGGCAGTCTCGAAACTTTTCTGCCGCACCGCCTTACTTCACCGGCTTGACGTTCGTCTTCTTCGTGGGCACCAGCTTCACGCAGGGATACCCACTAACCTTTACGCCTCTTTTACGCAGCGACTGTGCGATATTGAGCTTGAAGTCCTCGGGCGCAGCTTTCAATCCGGCTTTGAGCGCCGCAAGGGACTGCCTGCCGGGAATACGCTGCAGCACCATCCGGGCGTCCTCGCGCAGCTCCTTGTCTGATAACAAAGCGGCAATCGCCTTGATGGATTCCCTTCCACCAATCTCCGAGAGCATCCAGAGCACTTCGCGTCGCACCGATGTCGGCTGGCCATCGCCCAACAGCCCAATCAGCTCGGCAGCGACCGCCTTTCTCTCATCCCTGGCGCTGGGCCGGCCGGCGCGGCGCACAATCTTCCACAATGCACGCTTCGCCGCACGCATAACTTCGACGTCCTTATCTCCCATTACCTTGGCCAGGGGCTTGACTGCCGGAGCCCCAACGTCACTGGCGATAAGCAAACCTTCTGCCCGCACCTTGTCACTTTTGTCCTTGATATTGGCAATCAGCTCTTCCACAGCTTTTTTCTTCGCGGCACCCGCCGTCTCGGCGGTCACTGCCACAGCCCCCGCTGCAAGGGACATTTCTTTGAGATTGCTAATAGACATACCTGAAACCCTTTCCTCTAAATTGTATTCCAAAACATAACTTGTGAATCAAATAGTATTTTACCTTCTTCACCAATTTTTTCAATGATTTGTTTTTATTTTTTCAATTTTCCACGGCGGTCTTATTTGTAGGCTATTCTCACGAAATAGCACCACAAAAGGCCGATTCCGGGGCCTTAGCCGGATTCACCAAAGGCGAATTGCCCCGTGTCTTGCGGAAAAATTCGGCTGCTGCAACCAGTTGATACTATTCGGCTACCAACCGAGCAGCACCGATTTACACAATATCAAATTACTCCACACCAGTGATGTTGCCTTCAGCCCTGCCGACAAGGTAGATTCTGTTTTTGCCGCTGCGCTTTGCCTCTAACAGTGCCCTGTCTGCCTGCTGAAAAAGCTCATGTACTGTCGAACAATCGCGGCCAAGGCTCGCCAGCCCGCCGCTTATTGTCAGAAGCCCTCTGCCCTCCGGGCCTAACAAATGAAATTCCGTTTTTTCTAATTCTTTTTGGAACCGCTTTGCTACAAATATCGCCTCTTTAGGGTGTTCTGCCATTGACGAGCGCCTCTCACCACCATCAGCCGGTATCCCAGCCGATTTAGCCTGAGGCTCGTCCCAGAAAACAACCGCGAATTCATCGCCGCCAATCCTGCCGACAACGTCCTGCCCCCGGCAGCAGCGCTGCATTAAAACAGCAGCCTGCCTTAGAATTTCGTCACCCGCCGAATGACCGTAAGCATCGTTATAGTGTTTGAAGTTGTCAATATCAAAAATAAGAAGTGTCACCCGCCCGTTTTCCTTCCTGGAACGCTCTATAATTTGCCTGGAAAACTCCAATATATACCTTCTATTCTTCAGGCCCGTCAAATCATCCTCTGTAGCCAGTTTTTCAAGGTGTCTTATTTTCTCCTCTATCCTGTGGTCAACGCCTGCAGCGGCTGCCGGCTCTGCGGGAATAGACATACCTTCTGAAGCAGCAGTACCAGCTTCGAGATACGAGATATGAGATGCCAGAGAAGAAAAATAGATTGGGCAAATCAAATAATCATCCGCCGCCGTTGTTCCATTAGAAGCCGGGCCGACGAGTCGCATCGCTATCGGCTATTCCCACATCTGTGCCAGAAGAATAATCTTCGCCCCGCAATTATCTCTTAAGCCTTTCAGGGCCGGACTTAATTTAGCCGACAGCCCGGACATTACGATTGCGACAGATGCAAAGCTGTTCTTCGCTAAAGCCTCGATTGCATCAGACATATTGGTAGTAACCTGGCAGCCCGGTCCTCTGACAGCCTCAGAATCTAAAAATACTCTGCTAACATCGCCTATCAGCAGAATCTTACGCGCATTAGAACCAGAAGAAACTGGCATATAGAAGCTCCCACCTCTTCAGTTTAGCTAATATCTTGTGATAAAAACGCATTAAAAGGATAAAAAAACAGCTAATTATCAATCACTATCATAGCATAATTTCCAGAAAAGTCAACCACAATCCCGCCGGACCAACCACCTCAAAGCTAATCAGCCGCCGGCAGGTCTTCCAGAATCTTTTTGGCCTGCTCGGTAAAAATGCTGGCCGGATACTTCTCTGTAAAACTCGTCAGAGCCGCTCTCGTCTCGACTAAAAGCTTCTTCTTCTGCTCTAAATTTGAGTCGTTCTGCTGACTCCACCGACGTCTCTTCAAAAGCCCAAGTTCGTATAATGCCTGCATTCCACCTTCGGTATTCTGAAAATCTCGGTGGAGCTGGGCTAATTTTTCAGCACGAAGTTGTTCATCAGCGATAAGTTTCGCCTTGGCCAGCAAAATATTGTCACGGAGCGGGTCCTTGTCGCCCATCTGTTTGAGCAGCTCGTCGAGGTGCCAGGGGAAATCTGTGTTGTGCGGGTTCAACATCACAAATCTCGCCAAACGTTTTCCTGTGTCCGGATCGTCGGCTCGATTTTCCGAACTTATAAGATTATGCAACTGATTTAATCTTCTTTGCAGCTCTGTAAACTTAAACACCGTCATTGCCGAATCAGCTAACGGACGAAACGGACTAAAGAAAGTCTCACTCTGTGTTTGGTCTTCTTCGAGCAGTTTCAACCGTTCGCGAAGCTTATTTTGTGTCTCCACGAGAAGCTTCTCGGCCTGCTCAAACTCACCCCGACCGGCCCAATCATGTGCAATCCGACATCGCGCTTCAAGCGACTCGCTACTTTCAGGAAACTGCTCATAAAGACGATGCCATATAGGCAAAGAATCACGATGTGGATAATCGTTATAAAAACGCAATATTTCTTCTTGGCCAAGGATGTTATAGACCGGCCGATATTCACTCAGAAGCGCTTTGTAGTAAAGCGATATAGGCATCCGGGGACTTTGCGAACGCCGGGATATAAATGAATCGTACTGCTCGAAAAGCTCTCGTTTTTTGGCTGGAAAATTCAGCTCCGGAGGTACTATAAACCAGCTCGGCCAACGGTCGTAAGTTAGCTGAGTCTGGATTTCTCTTTTCAGCTCTGCACGACGCTGTATCGACTCGGTCGGGTAAAAGAAACCCGCCAGGTATTTTTCGACGGCAGGGTCGGCAAGCGTCCTGTCAAACGCTTCTGTTATGTCGTGCTCGTGAAATTCGACCGCCTGTTCCGGATCATTCTTGGCCACGTAGAGCTGATAGTCTAATTCATCAAAGCCAATTCTTATTTCAAAAGTCACGATAGCTAACAAAAGGAATATGGAAGTAAACGCCCAGACCAGGCCCGGCCGATAACGCGTGTAATGACCTATGCCAAGAACCAATCCTGCTATTGCCAAACCAACAAGCCAGGCACAAATCCACGGCGCATAAGAAAATCCTAATTTAATAGGCTCTAACTTCCAGGCGCCGCCGAAGAATCCCCAGTAAAGAAGCTGTGGCGCCGTGCATAACGCTGCCGCGATAATGCGGGAGCGGAAACGAAGCGGACGACACGCCGCCGCTACGCAACTGACCAAAAGGCAAATCGCAAAGCCCGGCAAATCAGCCAAAAAAAACACCGCCAGTATAAAAGGCAAACTGTAGCTAAAGCTCATAAGCTGCGATATCAACACCGGAACAATTGCCAAAATGCCCATAAGCAGCCCCAAAACAAGAATCTGCCAGGGATATTCAAATATGCTCACTCCCCTGCTAACACCGGTTATAATAGGCTGGCCCAAACGCCAAAATTCTGAAAAACTGAGACTGTGGAGGTCAAACGTCCAGAATGAACCGGTCACTATCTTCGACCAGAAAAGGCAGCTCACACTAAAAGCAACAACAGCAAGCAGCCAGCACTTCAAAACATTTTCATGGCTGTAGTGCAGCGTAGGGCCAACAGCCATAAAAGACTTCGAGACAACTTTGGGCCTCTTTCCAATCTGCTCATTATCCATAAGCCCACCTTCGAGACTCGATTCTCGATTTTGTCCTGCGAGTATCGAGTAACGACTATCGAGCTATGTTCCTTCACCACTGCTGGCGAGATACTCGACTTGTTCAGCCGTAAGTTTGTCTATCCCGATCGACATTGACTTCAGTTTGAGCCTGCTTACTCGCCGCTCTATCTCGATAGGGACATCGTGGACCACAACGGCAAGTTTGCCCTGTTTTTTCATCACATATTCAGCCTCTAACGCCTGCGTCGCAAAGCTCATATCCATCACACTTGCCGGATGGCCCTCAGCCGCTGCAAGGTTAATCAATCGCCCCTCAGCCAGAAGATAAATTCGCTTGTTATTCTTCAGGATATATTCATCGACATGGTTGCGCACATTACGGTTTACCTTCTTGCTGAGTTTTTTCAGGGCCGGTATGTCTATCTCAACGTTGAAGTGCCCGCTGTTGGCAACAACGGCTCTGTCCTTCATCGCACGGAAGTGCTCAGCCCGTATAACGTTCTTATCACCTGTAAGCGTCACGAACAGCTCGCCGACCTTTGCCGCCCGCGCCATCGGCATAACCTCAAAACCGTCCATAGCCGCCTCAAGAGCCTTGACTGCGTCAACTTCGGTAACAACATCTATCGCGCCCATCCCTCTCGCTCGCATAGCAAAGCCTCGTCCGCACCAGCCGTACCCTGCCGCGACAACCTTTTTGCCGGCCATCAGAAAATCAGTCGCTCGAATAATACCGTCAACCGTTGACTGGCCCGTGCCGTAGCGGTTGTCGAAAAGGTACTTGGTCGCAGCGTCGTTTACCGCGATAACCGGAAACTTTAACTTGCCTTTATTTGCCATCGCCCGCAGACGAATAACGCCGGTAGTAGTCTCCTCCATACTCGCAATAATACGGTGGGCTTCTTTCTTTCTGCGGGTATGCAGCTCATTCACCAAATCAGCGCCGTCGTCAAATGTAATAACCGGCTTATGGTCTATCGCCGCATGGATGTGTTTGTAATAGGTCGCGCGATTTTCCCCGCAGATGGCAAAGACCGGTATCTTAAAATCTTTCACCAGTGACGCCGACACATCGTCCTGTGTGCTCAGAGGATTGGATGCGCAGAGAACGGGATTCGCTCCACCGGCTTTCAGCGTCCTCGCAAGGTTGGCCGTCTCAGCAGTTATATGCAAACAGGCCGAAACGTTTTTGCCCTTTAATGGCTTGCTCTTCGCAAATCGCCTGCGAATCGCCGCCAGGGCAGGCATATCATTATCTGCCCACAAAATCCGCCTCTTGCCCTCCGACGCCAACGACAAATCAGCTATATCGTACTTCATCTATCGATCCTTTCATAAAACGCAGAGCCGATGATTATAAAGCCGCCAGACAAAATCTACAAACCTTTTATTTCCGCAAATACAACCGCGTTTTATCCTCGGTTTCACCGAGGGTTATTCGGTCGTCGCCCACCGAGACATTGCGACCGAAAAAATCGCAGAATTTCTCTTCCCGCCGCGTCTTGCAATCAAAGTCCCGCCGAAATAAAGTATGGCGAGCAGTAAATAACTTGCATAATATAGTTGTGATGAGCTATAATTTATATAATATAATTAAAACCAGATTCAATTTGAAAAGATGACAGAACAATGGCCAAACGCTCGAACAATAAAAAAATCAAGGCGCTCTGCAGCTTCTGCGGCCGGGCCGGAAGTCAGGTTGAGGCATTCATAGAGGGACCAAACAACGTCTTTATCTGTCCGGAATGTGTCGAACTGTGCCACAACATCATCCAGCAAGACCGCAAACATCTCAGCAGGTCGGCAATTGCACTCAAAGAAATTCCCAGGCCCAGAGAAATAACAGAATATCTCGACCAATATGTAATCAGCCAGGAACACGCCAAAAAATATCTCGCCGTCGCCGTACACAACCACTATAAACGGCTCCTGCACACCGATAGCGATGACAACGACGTCGAAATAGACAAGTCCAACGTTCTATTAGTCGGCCCGACCGGTTCCGGCAAAACACTGCTCGCCCGCACTCTCGCCCGCAAATTGCAGGTCCCGTTCGCAATATGTGATGCAACCACCGTTACGGAAGCCGGTTATGTCGGCGAAGACGTCGAAAACTTCCTGCTCCGACTCGTGCAGACCGCCGACTACGATATAGAAGCAGCACAGCGGGGAATCGTATACATCGATGAGATAGATAAAGTCGGAAAAACCACACAAAACATTTCGATTACACGTGACGTCTCCGGCGAAGGAGTCCAGCAGGCACTGCTAAAGATGCTCGAAGGAACTATTGCCAACATACCGCCGCAGGGAGGAAGAAAACACCCCGAACAATCCTACATACAAATTGACACCACGCAGATACTCTTTATTTGTGGCGGAACCTTCGTGGGCCTGGAAAATATCATCAAGAAGCGACTCGGCAAAAAGATGATAGGCTTCGATTCGGAACTGGCCGGCAAAACTGATGAAAAAATCGAGTACAGCGAAATAATCAGGCAGGTCATACCGGAAGACCTCATTGAGTATGGAATGATCCCCGAAATGGTCGGAAGACTTCCCGTAATTACCACCCTCTCGGCACTCGACGAGAATGCACTTATTGATATACTGACCAAGCCGAAAAATGCGCTGAGCAGGCAGTATCAGAAATTTTTTGAGATGGAAAATGCCCAGCTTGAATTTACAGATGATGCCCTGCACGCACTGGCACAGAAAGCTCTCAAGCGTGACACCGGTGCAAGGGCATTGCGCGCGATTACTGAGGAGCTGATGGTTGATTTGATGTATCAACTGCCCGAAGAGCAAAGGGGCGCAAAATACGTAATTACCCGCAGCATCGTCGAAGGAAAAGCCAAACTCTCCACCGCAAGGCAGAAAGCGAAAGCAAAAAAAGAATCCGCATAAGGTTTCCTGACCAAGACCCAAACTGCAAGATTACTCTACTCCAGGCCGTTACGTTTACTCTTCAGCGCCGCCAATTGAACGTCCGTCGCGCTGCTTTGCGCAATAGCAGCCAGCGCGTATTGGGCCTCGGCAAAACAAACCTCCCTGTCAATACGCAAAGTAACGACCCTCCGGTCAGGGGGTAAATTTTCCAGGCTGACATCCACCAGGCGGGCTATTTGTTCTGCCAAATCGGGGCCCTCGGTTGCCGTGATTTTTCCCGCTCCAACCGCAAAGTCAACTTCACCTTCAGCATTCTTCATAACCGTAATGGTAGTCGCCCGGCCGCCAGGTTCAGTAGCCGGCGTCGCAAACTCGCAGCCGTCCGGAACGGCCACCAGAAAATTCTCCGCTTCGATAAACTGGCAAACTACCAGGAAAAATATGATAAGCAAAAAAACAATATCTATAATCGGCGTCATATTAAATGCCTGCGACCTCTCGGAACCGCGGAACTGATTGGTTGTCCCAATAAACATAGGCTCTTTCTTTTTGTCTTATTTTCGAGGGTGTAGGGACTCGGTAGTAGTCCTTACCGATTTTCTCCGAAGTTCACGAATCGGCTGTTTTGCTTCCCCCACACGCTGGGCTTCAGCCGGCTTTTGAACTTTCAGGCTCCGCCTTATTTCGGGCACAATATTCTCCGCTTCCACTACCGCATCGTTTACCAGCGTCTCGATTCGGTTGCGAAACACGCCGTGGACAGCCATCGCCGGTATTGCAATAAACAGGCCCCAGAACGTTGTTACCAGGGCAACCGAAATCCCCTCGGCCAATTGCGCCGGCTGCGGCTGGCCGCCTGCCAGAACAATGGCGTTGAACAGTTTTATCATTCCGAAGACCGTACCGAACAGCCCAACCATCGGAGAAACATTGCCAATCAGGTTGACCCATTCAATCCGGCGCAAAAGCCCCCACGCCTGCTCCTGCAGCGATTCGGCAAGCTGGCTTCGCATCCGCAGCCAATCCCCCCTGCCCTGGCCGAGAGCTTTCACAGCCGCGACACTAACAAAATCATTCTGCTCGGATATTCGTGCTTCCAATTGTCCGGGGCCGTACTGCCGTATTATGGCTACAATCCTGTCGCCTATGCCCCACGGTACAAGTTTTTTACGGCGAATGCTAAGGCTGTGCTCCACTCCTAAATAAACCGTAATAAGTGACATCGGCAAAAGCACAAACCACACAATAGGACCGCCGGCTATCACGAATTGCTCAAAGAACGTTTGTGTTCGACCGCCTCCAACCGCATCACCGCCAAAGCTGTTACGCATCGTGCCGGCTATCACCGCTATTACAACAGCTAATGCAATGACCAAAAACAACACCTTTAACAAAAAGCTCTTACGCATCCTTGTCTTTCGTATATCGTATGTAGTATATCGTATGTCGTATTATGTCATTGCGAGCGCAGCGAAGCAATCTCTATTTCTTTTTCACTTTTGTGCTTTTTTGTGCCTATTTTTGATTTCTCATCACAATCACTGATAAGGACAAATTCGCCGCCGCTTTGTCTTGCTATCACCTCCAGCATTTCACGGTCATCGCTCTGAGGCCAAAAACCTATCGTATTGATTCTTGTGCTCGGCGCAAATCGCTTCAGAAGGCCCGCTACTCTCTGCGAAAATATCTGCGTATCTTCAATTGTCAACTCGAAGCTGTCTGTTAGAAAATAAATAACCGAAGGGCTAACACCCCGCCCGTCACGAATTTGAACCGCCCGCTCCAGCGCCGCCGGAGCGTTAGTTCGCCCGGCCGGCCGGATAGAATCGATGAAACCATACGCAGCCGACTTCGCCTTTTCTCCCGCTCGAAGCAATCGTCCACTGCCGGATTCGAACAGTTTGTCCCCGCCGAAAAAGATAATGTAAAAATACTGGTCCGCCTGCAGACTCCCGATAGATTTCTTAAGGTTTCTACGGACCCGGCCAAATACTCCCTGCATACTTCCCGAACAATCTACAAGGAAGCAGACTTTACGCTGGTCGGTGAAACTGCCGAAAAATTCAATCCTGGGCCGCAAAAGCTCGCTGTCCGGCAAAACACAAACACTTTGCCGGACGGAAGGTTTTGCCAAATCCCCCAAAGACTGGTCGCCCGGCTTTGAAGCCTCAAAAATTCGCCCCGCCGCCGGTTTTTGCGCAGACGCATTCATCCTGCCTGCAAATTCCACTCTGGTTGGCTCTTTTATCTTTGGCTTGGGGATTATCGGCGCTGCTTCAATGAGCTTTTTTATCCGGCTTACTGGAGCCGTTGGAATGGGAGCATCTCGGAGTTGAGTTTCGGCCCCTGCTTGTCGCCGGTAGGGGGAGAATTTAATAAACCCAAAAGCCGCCAGCACCATAAGGTGCACGGCTATGGAAACCGTCCACGCCCAAAATGTCACGCTCCCGCTTCGCCTTCTTAGAAGTCCTTGTTGATAGCCGGGCAGACACACGAGACGCTTTACTTCTAATGGGCTCCCGCCACTTGAAACCATCCTTTGGTTCACCGATACAGCCAAAAAACACTCCGTTGTCTTCTACAACTCACATTTTGCCGATTCCAAAATCAACCTGCACCGGACCGCAAAAAATCGAAAAATGGGCTCGGTTCAATCCTGGGTGGCAGCCTCAAGCGCAGCTTGGGGATGGCAAAGCTCCAAAAGCGGTGCGACCATCCCCAAATCCTTCGGATTTGAGGCTGCCACACGCTATGGAGCCACAATTCAATGCTACCCGGAATCTGACTTATTTGAACCATGCCGAAAAATGGGCTCTTACTCTACTACTTCCACTTGCGAATATCCCGGCACTAATAAGTTATACACCAGTATCACATCACCATTGTGCAGGCGGATACACCCTCTTGAACTTCTGGTGCCGATGGTTTCCGGCTCCTTCGTGCCGTGAATGCCAAAGCCGCTCCTGTCTTTAGCTTCTCCCTTGATACCTTCAAGTGCTATCCACCTCGAGCCTAAAGCGTAGCCCGGGTCCCCATAGTGCAGAAGTTTACCCGTATCAGGGTCAGCCCAGGGCGGCTTTATCATCTTACCGCCCTCCTTAACACGCCACAGCCCAGTCGGCGTTTCCCTGCCTTCCTGGCCAAGACCCACACGAAAACTCCGAACGAAGGTGTGCTGAAGATACAAATCCATCGTGAAAGTTGAACGATATATCCTGACATGGAACGGGCCGTGGATGACTTTTATCATCGTTCCTGCCTTCACCAGTTCGGGACGGCCGATTTTATTGACCTCCTGAAGAATCTCCCACGGAACTTTATGCTCACTGCCGATTGCCATAAGCTTATCACCCGATGTAACTTGATAATTGCTGCAAAACCTGTCCTTCGGAAAAACGGTCCTGCTAAACAGCCATTTATCGGCAAGCTCAGAAAGCTTTTGCTTAATAACAGTTCGCTGAACATTATTCATCGGCATTAACAATGTCTCATTAAGTCTGTCACGAGCTTCTATTATTCTCGCCGGTTTCCCATTCACCAGCGCCATGGCTTCGTCAATAAGCTCAGCCACATCGGGGCTGGGTTCGGATGTGGCCTGAGGTATGATTATTGACAAATTCGGCTCTACAATATGTTTTGGTGCTGTATCCCGTACCACAACCGTTGAAGGCTCTTTTTTATTCTCAATATTGATGTTGGCCAAATCTACAGGAGCTTCTTCTTCGTTTTTGCCGAAAGGACGACCATAAATAAAACTAATCACCCCGGCGACAATAAACAAAGCTGAAATACCATATAACCATTTTAGGGTGTGGCCTCTTTGCCACCCGTGTAATTTGGAAGGATAACGAGCCATCTTATTCTCCCTGTTCCCGATGTCGTTTATCGGAATTAAAATATAATATTTCCTTATCCGTAACTAAAAAATCTACCGGCTCATCAAGCTCTATGACCGGTATCGAGTCAACCACCTGCTCTGCGAAAGCAAAGCCGCATCTTGGTGCGTTAAGCTGCTCGTTAGCGAAAAACCTGTCGTAAAAGGCGCCGCCCCGCCCAAGGCGATTGCCATTCCTGTCGAATCCTAACGCCGGCGCAACGACTAAATCAATCTCCTCCATCGGCATCGGTATCCCGGTTATTGGATTTCGAAGGTCTGCAACTTCGGTCGAAAAGCCGGTCTCCAGAGAGTTTATCTGTACCGGTATCATACGCCTTTGATGCCACGAAATCTTCGGCACCACCACTGTCTTGCCGTGCTGCCAGGCATAAAGTATTACCTCGGAAGTATCCACCTCATGCGGCAGTGATAAATATATCATGACCGTTGAGGCTCCTTGAAATTGCGACGTCGAAACCAGGTTCCGGCATGCTTTTTGGCTTTTTTCGCTCCTCTCATCAACCCTCATCTCAAGCAGGCACTTCTGCAACCTCACACGCAACTGTTTCTTGTCCATTTAGTTGTCCTTCTTTTCAGTACTATTCCGGGCGCCCCTTGCTATCTTGTATCAAGCTCTGCAGCTTTTGTAAATAACGCTTAATATTTTTTTCATCTCCAATTTCTTTGGGCACGTAATATTTATCCTTCAATGTCCCTGGCAGGTACTCCTGCACCACAAAACCATCCTTAAAACTATGGGGATACCTGTAATCGGTTCCAAAACCCATCTTTTTCGCAGCCGGGTAATGACTGTCCTTTAGATGTTTTGGCACCGGTTTAACCGGCTCACGTTTCACGTCGGCCACAGCTTTCCAAACCGCTGATGCCGCCGCGTTTGATTTCGGCGCACAGGCAACGTATATGGCCGCCTGTGCCAGGGCCAATTGTGCTTCCGGCAGACCGACAAACTCCGATATCTGAACCGCGGCCGCTGCCAAAACCGTCGCCATTGGGTCGGCGTTTCCAACGTCTTCTGCCGCACAAACCGCAATCCGCCGGGCGATAAAACGCGTATCCTCCCCCCCTGCTATCATCCGGGCAAGCCAGTAAACCGTCGCATCAGGGTCGCTGCCCCGCATACTCTTCTGAAAAGCGCTTGCCAAATCGTAGTGTGTGTCGCCTGTACCGTCATAGTCAATTGCCTTTTGTTGTATCGACTCTTCCGCAACTTTCAGATTAAATTTAATCCTTTTCTCAACCTGCCGCACAGCTGTCGACAACACACCCACCTCTAAAGCTGTCAGTGCCCTGCGAGCATCACCGGCGCTCATAACAGCCAGAAATTTCAGCGCCTTCTCATCCGCCTTGACGTCAAATTTACCCAGTCCTCGTTCGGCATCGGCAATAGCAGTCTTCAGCAGCTCTAAAATGTCCTCTTCGCTGAGCGGCTCAAAATGAAACACGGTACTGCGGGAAATCAACGGCGAATTGACCGAGAAAAACGGATTTTCCGTAGTTGCGCCTATCAGGATTAAAATCCCGGATTCGACATCATCCAGCAAAACATCCTGCTGAGCGCGGTTGAAACGGTGGATTTCATTGATAAAAAGGACGGTTCGCCTGCCGCTGGCCGCCAGCCTGTCTCGGGCGCCTGCAATTATCTGGCGAATGTCTTTCACGCTGGCCGCCGGGGCACTGAGATAATAGAACCTGGCCTTCGTGTAATTCGCAATCACTGTCGCTAAGGAGGTCTTGCCCACACCCGGCGGCCCGTAAAATATCAGACTGCTGAGCCTGTCGGCCTCCAGCATCCTTGTCAGCAGCCTGTCAGGGCCAAGGAAGTGCCTCTGCCCGAGAAACTCTTCGAGCTTTCTCGGTCTCATCCGAACCGCCAGAGGCGCCGCTGATGCGATATTTGCCTCTTCAGACCGGCTAAACAGACTTCTTTTGCCCTTCTCATCACACATCGACCATATTATATGCAAGATACGCAAAACTGTCGAAATTTATTTCAAGAGGCTTCTATGCCCACTCTTCGACCTGTTTTGCCCAAAACACTCCCTGCAAAAAGAATCCAGAAAAACCTCTTTTTTATTTGATTTGCAGCTTCCAGCCGATAAACTTCTTATGTTGCTGGTAGGTCATTTAACCTTGTACCAGACAGAAATTTTCGTATAACATAGCAAGTTGTAGTAATGGTCTTTTAAGGAGATAAGTATGAAGAAAAAAGCAATTTTACTAACTGTTGTAATCTTGTTGAGTGTAGGCTCTCTGGCCCAGGCCAAGGAAGGTGAGCTAAGTGCAACCTTTGACGTGACCTACTTGAGTAGGTACATCTGGCGAGGTATCGATGTCTATGAAGATAACCACAGCGCGATTCAGCCGAGTATCGACGTCGACCTCTACGGAACCGGGCTTGGACTAAAGGTTCTATGGTCAAGGGCCAATGGAAGTGGTTTCGAAAACTCCGAGGAAATAGACTTCACCTTATATTACAACAACGATATCTATGAAGACGAAGTTTATGCAACCAACTACGGGATTGGCTGGACATATTATACATACCCCGACGAACCAAAAGCTGGTGCCGCAGGTGGGCAGGCTGCTGATATGCAGGAATTCTTTGCATCTCTTTCCTGGCCAAAGCTCTGCCCTGCAGGCATCGTTCCCAGCTACACTGTTGTCTGTATGTGGCCATCCGAAGGTGGGTCCACCCTTAACGAAAATGGCGGCTGGATACAAATCTTCGGACTCGGCTATGACCTGACCGTTCCCGAACTGACTCCGGAAATGCCCGAGCAAGTTCTACATCTCTCCGCAGAACTTGTTTACAACGACGGCGTTGGTGGCGCTTATGCTGCAAATGGAGCTGTAGACCACGACTTCTCACACCTTCTCTTTGGTGTCTCAACAGAGTTTGACCTCGGCAACGATCTTGCCTTCTGTCCCGGACTTTATTACCAGGCATCGATGGAAGATTCGGTCAATGATGATGATGAAACCTGGATCAGCTTGAGTCTAAAGTACAACTTCTAAAACCACTTAGTTTCTATGCCAACAGAGAAGACCGGTTACGAAAAACCGGCCTTCTCTATTTGTTTATTATGGCAGCGTATCGAACAAAATGGTTCTAACTCGCTCGCTGCCCGATAAATGTAGCTGTCTCAATCAGCGCATCTTTGGCCCTGCCTTCTTTCAACTCGGTCAATGCACCCAGAGCTTTTGCAACAAATTCCTGTGTCCGCATGCGCGTATATTCCAAACTGCCGAAACGCCCTAACATCTCGGCAAGGCTCTCCTTCTCGCGCCTCGGCACACGTTCCAGATACGAATTTATCACTGCGCTTTTTTCTCTCTCGTCCGATGCTCTTAGCAAATGTATCACGGCTAAAGTCAGCTTGTTTTTATCAATATCGCTGCCGAGCGTTTTGCCCGTTTTGCTTTCGTCGCCGATTATATCCAGTAAATCATCGGTAATTTGAAACGCAATGCCGGCATTTAGACCGAAACAGGCCAGCGACTGCGTCTGCGTCTCCCTTCCGCCCGCCAAAAGCCCGCCAAGCAGGCAGCAGCTGCTAAAAAGAGCCGCACTTTTTTCGGTGATTATCGCGATATATTCTGGTTCGCTCAACTGCCAATTCCGCCTCTCGGTTACCTGTCTCAATTCACCTTCGCAGACTCGAACTGCCGTACCGGCAATTATATTAGTGATTTCCGGGTCCAAATCGGCGCATATCCTGAAGGCCTTGCCTAATAAGAAATCCCCCAACAGCACGGCGGTCTCGTCACCCCAAAGACTATTTACCGTAGGCTGCCCTCTTCTCTTTTGTCCTCCGTCCATAACATCATCGTGCAACAGCGTGGCATTGTGAATTAGCTCAACAATCGCTGCAACACGGATAGCATCGTATTGCGTATTGCGTATATTTTCACTCGTCGCCGGGCCCCCGGAGGTCGCAGACTTCCTCAATTTGGGGCTCTTCTCTGCACCCTCTCCGTAAGTCCGCTCGGGGACGCCTTCCGGCCCAGTCACAGGGACAGCTCCATTCGCGGTCGTTCCTTTCCCAAACGACCCGTCACGCACTGCACGATACGACAATAAAACAAGTCCAGGCCGAATCAGCTTGCCGCCGCGGATATTTGCACATCCCAGTAGCCGGCTAACAGGCTCACGGGCCTCGGCAAATTGCTCTTCAATCAATCTTTGTACCTGGCCCAATTCGCCATCGATGAGCCTGAAAGAAGGGACCGTACTCTGCGGCAGACCACCGGTTGTGCCTGTCCTCGAAGGCAGCGAAGGATTGCTATGTGATGGTAACTGCATATCAGTTTTGAACTTTGGACTTTGAGCGTTGAGTTACTACTAAAAACTCGACACTCACGACTTCTTTCCGTGGGCGTATTGGAAGAACTTTTTCCTCAGAAGATGCGTAATAGGCCCGGGCCTGCCGTCTCCGATAATTCTACCGTCAATCTCGACGATACCAATCACCTCGGCAGCCGTTCCGGTGAGGAAAAATTCATCGCAAACATATAAATCAAATCTCGTAAGATTTTTTTCAACCACCTCGAGCTTTTCTTCCTTCGCCAGTCTGAAAACTATACCTCGCGTTATCCCTTCCAGCGCACCAGCTTCAACCGGTGGTGTATAAACCACACCGTCTTTCACAATAAAAACATTGTCGGCCGTCGCTTCGGCAACATATCCTTCGTGGTTATACAGAACTGCTTCGGGCACGTCGCTGTCCAGTGCTTCAATCTTGGCCAGAATGCTATTGAGATAATTCAAGCTCTTGACTTGAGGCGGAATCGCCAGCGGATGATTGCGGACAGTCGTTGCACTGACCACCTTCATCCCTTTCTCATAAAGCTCCTCCGGATAAAGCTGAATGTTGTCCGCTATGATAATCAATCTGCCATTCTCACAGATGAGAGGATTCAGCCCCAAAGTCCCCACCCCGCGCGTTACCAACAACCGGATATAACCGTCAATAATACCGTTAGCTGCGGTGGTCTTTTCAACTGCACCGATAAGTTTGTCTTTAGTCATCGGCATCACAAGGCGGATCGCCTTCGCCGATTCAAAAAGCCTCTTTATATGAACCTCCAGTTCAAATATCCTGCGGTTGTAGACACGAATACCCTCAAAAACGCCGTCGCCGTAAAGAAGACCGTGGTCGAAAACAGATATCCTGGCATCCGCCTCGTCTACAAGTTTGTTATCAAGCCAAACTTTTAGTCCCATAATCTCACATCTCGTGTTCTGTCTGCCGAATTTATCTTTCCGAAACACCCCTTGTCAGAAGTTCACCCTGAACCGGGGCGAAGGATTTCACGCACGACGGATTTTACCGTCAGCCAATATTACTATCCGTCCAGCACGCTGGGCAACTCGTTCGTTGTGGCTCACCATCACAATCGTCTGGCCGGCCCGATTCAATTTCTCAAAGACCTCTAAAATACCATTTCCTGTCGCAGAGTCAAGATTTCCTGTCGGCTCATCCGCCAAAAGAATGTTCGGTTCATTCATCAACGCCCTGCCGATGGCGACCCGCTGCCTCTCTCCGCCCGACAACTGATACGGTTTATGATTGGCCCTTTCGGCCAAACCAAGCTGTTCGAGCAATTCTCTGGCCCGTCGCCTGGCCCGTCCGCGACACTCTAACCACCCGAACACTCCCCTGGAAACCATCGTAGGCAGATAAACGTTTTCCAATACACTCAATTCGTCCAATAAATGATAAAACTGAAAAACAAATCCAACCATTTTGTTGCGGAATCTATTCAATTCGCCGCCGCTATACCGGCTCAAATCGCGTCCCGCAAACGCCACAACACCTTTATCCGGCTTATCCAGCGCACCTAATATATGCAGAAGTGTACTTTTACCGCTGCCCGAAGCACCGACTATCGCAACAAACTCACCCTTATCGACCGAAAAATCTACCCCTTCGAGCACTTTGACCTCGGTCACGCCCATCAGATAGGATTTATAAATCGCCTCAGCTTTTAATATAAATTCGTCTTTATTCATATGCTCACTGATCAATAATGCTATCGTTGCAAGACCTGCTCGCAATGACAGAGCGTTTAACAATAATCAATAATCAATAATCAAGAGTCAATAATCAACAATCAATAATCAATTATAACTGGCTCACCTGCAATATCTCCACCGGCTCCCGCTTAGCCGCCTGCCAGCTTGGCAACAGCGCGCCGGCCAAACTCGCACCTATTGCCGAAAGGATTATTATTACCAGGACCTTCAAATCAACTGCGTTCGGGATATCGCCGATAGCGTATATTGTCCTGTCCCACAACTGAAACTTAAAATGCTCAAAAAACCAGTCTTCTATCCCATTTATATGCACCAGAAACCGCCAGCCCCCCAACACACCTATTGCGGAACCCAAAAGACCCACTAAAAAAGCAAAAAACAGAAATAATTGGATAATATTCGCATTCGAGGCGCCGATGCTTTTCAATATACCGATGTCTTTGCTCTTATGGCTGATAATCATATAAAAAACAACAAAGACTATGAAAACAGTCGTAATTCCCACGAGAGCAAACATCGCGGTCATCATCGTCTGTTCTTTTTCCATTGCCGCGATGAATGTACGACGGTATTCTTTCCAGCTTTGCACGCTCACCTTCTCTAACAACACTGCTTGCGCCTCGCCTGCCTTTTTCTGCTTGTAGCTCGAGAGCAGCGAAGCGACTCTTTCACAACCGGCCTTGAGTTTCACATCCGGCTTGAACTTTATATGGATAGCGCTTGCTCTCTTGACGGACCCGCCCATTCCACACAATAGTTGAGCTTCTTCAAAAGGCAAATAAATCATTGAGCTGTCCACCCTCGCCAGTCCACTGTGCGAATTATCGCTATAATAGAAAGTTTTTGTATTAACCAGCCCTGCTCCCGCCTTAGCCAGAGCGCCTTTGGCAGTCAACGGGAAACAGCTTATCGCAAGACCTATACCGGCAGGGCCGGAATCATAACTATATCGCCCTTTCGAATCACGTGACAGCACAAGGTCAATCCCTATAACACAACCGCCCAGGTTTGGTTCATAGACCGGTTCAAACGCCCTCGAAACATCTCCCTCATGGTGGTACAGTGTCTCGCCAAAGCCGGTTACTTTTGTTTGGTCGACAGGGTCAATACCCATTATCTCAACGCCGATATTTCGTTCCGTCCCAACTGGACTTACCAGCGCATAGCTTTTTATCACTGCCGACACGCCTTCGATAACATCTTCGGCGAGAAGCTCCTTCATAAAATCTTCATAGTATGCAAAGCCCACCAGCGATTCCGTGCCGACAACACAGTCACCCACAAACTTGTGATTCTTCTGCTTAAACTCCGTCACCAGCCCAGTCATTACGGTCATCACCACAACCACAATAAAGACGCAGAGTGCCACCGCCAACACCGCAAAATACGTTATTGGGCGTCTTACCAGATATCTGACTGCAAGAACAATCTTGTACATTTTTCAATTAGTATATTGTTGTCATTCCTGCGCAACCTGTCCTGAGCAAAGCCTGTACTGAGCTTTGTCGAAGTGTCGAAGGAGCAGGAATCTATGCCCTATCCAACATCCATTTATTCATATCGCAAAATCTCAACCGGCCTTGTTCTCGCCGCGACAATCGCCGGTATCAACGCGCCGAGGGCCGCAGCAGCAACCGCCAACAATACGATAGGAAGAGCTGAGCCCCAGCTTATCTCATTCGGTATCCTGCTAAACATATAAACACTGCTCTTCCAGAGCTTCAATCCGAAGATTATCCTGACCCATTCCTCAATCGTATTTATATTCTTTGTAACAACATATCCCAGCGCGGTTCCAAGCCCTGAACCGATTATCCCGACACAGGCGCCGAAACCGACAAAAACGCAGGCCGCCGAGCTGCTTGACGCTCCACAGCTTTTGATTATTGCGATGTCCTTCTGCTTCAGTTTCACTATCATATAAAATATGCAGATTATCAGCAGAACCACACTGCAATTTACAACACCAAATATAAATAACAAAATCCGCATTTGCTTTCGCAGCTCAGTAACGTACTGGCTTTGCATCTCTTCGGCCGTGGTGATAGTGGTCTCATCTATAAGGTAGGGGCTCCAATCAAGCTGCTTGTCGGCGAAATCGTACCATACACCATGAATCTGCGCCAGCGCAGAATCGGTCTCGACATCACCGGCAAGTTTAATCTGGACCTGGTTGGCAATTGGGCCGTCTTCATCCGGGTATAACCTTTTTTGCAGCTCTTCGATGGGAAGACACACAACACTCTTATCAAATTCATACACTCCCGTGAAAACAATATCTGCAATCGCAAATTTTATGACTTTTCTCCTCAGCTCCGCTTGTTTGCCCCCGTTTTCCTGCGCTCTTGACACCGACCCTGTAGTAAGAACGACCTGACGTCCGACCATCTCTTCAATCGCGCCAAGGTCATACTCATCTGTCTTTTCGTCCGGCTCCGTCACCACACCAACGCCGACAAAGCCTCCGACACTGTCCGGAAAGCCGGGGACCTCGAAGGATGGCTCGCGACTCGATTTGTTTTGTTTGATTAGAGACTGCTTAAAATCTGTCACCCTCGCTCGTCGTCCCGCCTCAATCCCCCAGATGTCCACCGCACGCACATCACCTCTGCCCAGATGCAACAGACCTTGAGCCGACAGTGTCGCTGTCGCCGCCTGCACCGCACCTGTTTGCTCAAGACGCTCGATAAAAAGCGGGTATTGTGAAAATCTAATCGGCGCCACAAGAACAACATCACCTATCGTCTCCACAGACGCCTTCTTCAACGCATTGATAAAACCGTTGAACAGGCTGGCAACAACTATCAACAGCGAAACAGCCAGCGCAACCGCCGCAATACTCAAGAATACAATCTTTTTCTTACGAAGGTATCGCAGACACAAAAATAATTTCAACATTGCAATAGTCGTTAGTATTTAGGCGTTAGTATTTAATCCCACGTTTTACGTGGGCTCTATTTTCTCTGCGGTTAATCCCTCGCAGGTCTCAGAAGTGGAAACAGCACCACGTCACGAATACTTGTAGCACCGGTCAAGACCATTACCAACCTGTCAATTCCGACACCCAGCCCCCCCGCCGGCGGCATACCGTATTTCAACGCCGTTATAAAATCTTCGTCCATCGTCGCCATCGATTCCTCCTGCCCGCGAAGCTGGATTTGGAAATTCTCCTCCTGGACCGCCGGATCATTTAGCTCCGTATACGCATTGGCCAGCTCCATCCCCGCTATATACAGCTCAAAACGCTCAGCGTATTTCGGGTCGTCTCTCTTGCGCCTGGTCAAGGGACAAAGGGCCGCCGGATAATCAAACACAAAAGTCGGATTAACCAGGTTGTCCTCGACCGTCGCCTCGAATACTTCATTGATGACCACCGCATCGTCCATACCTGCTTCATCCAGGTCAAGCTCTCTTGCCCTTGCCCGGATAGCCGGGATATCACCAATATCGCAGCCGCTGTATTCTTTTAGAAGCTCCGAATACCGCGCCCGACGCCAGGGCCGACCATAATCGATTGTCACGTCACCGAATTGGACCTGCTTGCCCCGTAGGAGACTCTCTCTGCCTGGGGGAGTTTGTCCCTTTCCTTCACGGGGTCTCCTACGGGGCCTGCCCAAGCAGTATTCTTCCACTAACGAACAAATCATCTCCTCTGTCAAATCCATCATCACGTTGTAATCGGCGTAGGCCTGATACAATTCCAGCATTGTAAACTCCGGGTTGTGCTGCCTGCTCAAGCCTTCGTTGCGGAAATTGCGGTTTATCTCAAAGACCTTCTCCATACCCCCCACAAGCAGTCTTTTCAGAAACAGCTCCGGAGCAATTCGCAAAAACAAATCCAAATCCAGACTATTTGCGTGCGTCACAAATGGCTTGGCTGCCGCCCCACCGGCTTTTCGTTGCATCATTGGCGTTTCAACCTCTTGGAAACCGCGAGCTTGCAGAAATTCACGAATCGCAGCCACGATAGCGCCGCGTTTCTTGAACCGCTCCATCACTTCCGGATTCGCCCACAAATCCACATATCTTTGCCTGTACCGCAGGTCAACATCGCTCAATCCGTGAAATTTCTCCGGTGGAGGTAAAAGCGACTTGCTCAATAAAGTTATTGTTTCGACCCATATAGTAATCTCGCCGGTCTTGGTCTTACCCAATTGACCGGACGCACCGATTACATCTCCAAGCTCAAGCAATTTGGCAAGCGGCCATCCGGACACGCCGGGACCCAGAAGTTTCTTGCTCAAACCAACTTGGATAGTCCCGCTCCAGTCCCGCAGGGTAATAAAAATCAGCTTTCCAATGTCCCTCAGCAGCACAATCCTGCCGGCACATTTGGCCCGGCCAGGCTCCCCATCGACAATACCACCCTTCTCAGCATCACGCAAACAGCGCCTGCCCTTGATGTCCTCAGCCAACTCAGCCCCATCGTACCTACCCCCGTAAGGCTCGACGCCTAATTCCCTAATCCGTCTCAGCTTCTCCTGTCTTTGCCGCTCAAACTTGTCCTGAGCGCAGCCGGAGGATCGGCCCCGATGTTCTGAACGCGACGAAGAATCTCTTCCAATATCTTCCGTGTTTGTCAATTCCACACACTCACCTAACGAAACCTCAAGACTTATTTGCACCCGAAACACCGGAGTCGGTTTGAATCAATTTGCTCCGAATAACCAACACGCCAACCGCCAACTGCGGGTCTGCCGCAAGGGTCTCTTCAAGCACATGCTTTTTCAGCGCTGCACTGCTTGTGCTGTGGTTCGCCTGAAACAGCACGTCATTGTCCCGCTGCACCTCGCTCATTTTTCTAATTTCATCGTTTCTCAATTTGACTTTAATATCCGGCCCAACGCCCCAATCCTGTCTGCCTTCTTTTTTCATCGCATCCTGGCTTTCAACTCTCTGGCCAGAAGGTAAATGATAATACGCCATCGTATATTTCAGCTTCGCACCTCCTCCCGGATGGTCTGTTATCCCCTGCACGCTGCCCTTGCCGTGCGTCCTTTCGCCGACCAGGATCGCACGCTTATGTTGCTCGTCCGCCAATGCGCCCGCCACTATCTCCGAAGCGCTCGCCGAGTAGGAATTTATCAGCACAACGAGAGGGTAACCGAGATGTGCTTGTTTCTTGTGCGCAGATATATAAGTCCACAGACCGCGAGGACGAGTGCTCACTATCAATCCTTCTTCGATGAACTTGTCCGTTACCGCAACTGCCGATTCTAAAAGCCCACCGGTATTGAATCGCAAATCCAAAATCAGTCCCTTCAGCCCTTCCGCCTCAAGCTCAGTCAGCACTTTTTCCAATGCCGAGGCGGTCTCCCCTGAAAAGCTCGTAATCCGCACATAACCGATCTTGTCCTCCTCATCAATCATATACAGCCATTTGCCCGCCGGGGTCCTCTGCCAGCCGCGGATTGTCGGAACAATTATCCTGGCCCTGGTTATGATTATGTCCCTTGTTTTTTCTTCGCCGGACCTTCTTATCGTCAATGTCACCCTGGTGCCGGCAGGACCCGTAATCGTCCGAATCGCACAGCCCAGAGACATATCTTTCGTTTCAATCCCGTCCACAACCTCTATCACGTCACCCGCATCGAGACCGGAGTTATACGCCGGCGTATCGGGCAGAAGACTACCTACCGTCAATAGCCCCTTTCGCTTCGTAATCTCTATCCCGATACCAGTAAATTGGTTGGTCATCAGCTTTTCAAAATCCGACACCTGCCTCGGCCAAACCATTACCGTATAACGGTCAAGTGCGGACAAGGCGGCTTCTGCGAACTGGGCAATCAATACCCGACGCGGCAATTGAGCAGTTACCGTGTTCAATGCCAGGACCTTATCAAAAACATCTATAAACTTATTTTTATCCACACCCGTCGGCGACTGCTTAACTTCATCTAAAATCGCCGCCAGACCCGCCGACCAGCCCGAAAGCTCGTCACTGCCGGGCCGAAAAAACGGCTCCTCGGAAGGACCGTCCCGGGGGACCGTACGCAAGCTGCTCTCTATGTCAGAAAATGATAACGTCACCACCTCTCCAAGCAGCCGGCATCGCTTGATAGCTTTCGTCGTCATTTGCCGATAATCCATAATGTTGACGTAATAACGTTTCAGGGCATCAATCGCACGAACAAACATCTCTTTCTTCACGCCGGCATAACGCTCCGAGCGGCTCTCACACGGGCTGTCTTGAAAAGACGCCACAATAGTGGCCTTGTCCAAAAGCTCATCGGCATGGTCCGAATACAACTCATTGTTTGGCTCGATTGCCTGCAGCAAGGAGTAGCAGTTCGTGTATGAATCAAGCCATTTGCCCTGTGACTCGAATTCATCAGCCGCGACTTTCGCCCTTTCAAAAGCCTGCTTTACAAACGACTTGGAAAAAAGTTGTTCTCTCTGTGCCTCATCCGCAAACCCGCGTGCCTTGGCGATAAATCCGAGCACCTTCGGAACATCATTAACATCGTTTGTGTCTCTGTCCGTCTCCGCCTGAAACTTCTCCAGCTCAGCTATCTGCTCTTTGTATGCGGCTTCACGGACCGACTGACGCCGCTGATTTATGTCCCCGTATTCCTCGATAATCTTGGCCAACCGGCCAAGCCGGGAACGTTCCACTATCACCTCCTCGGCAACGTCGAACTTGCCCTGGTAAATCAGCTCACAAGCCGTATCGACAATGCCGGATTCCGTTGACCCCGATTGTGGAACTTCAACAACATTGGATTCTGCCGACCCCGTTAGAAATAAGTAGTTCCCCAAAGGGTTTTCACTGTGTCCGGGGTCCCAGCCACCAAGCGTGGCCGAAGCATCTTCGACCACAACTTCTAACGGCGTTGATTCGGCTTTTAGAGCTTCAACAGGGGCCGGCCGAACAGAAAACGCGCACGAAAAAAACACCGCCAACCAGCATAAGCCAATCAAATACATATTTTTAGCACGCAAATTTCTAATCTCCCTTCACCCCTCAGTCGCGCGAGCTCGCAGAACATATCGATTATTGTTCTCTCTGCGCGAGCGTTACCCCGCCCAGGCGGGCAGCGCTCTCCGTGGTTAATTCTTTTCCTGTTAATTTCACATACACTCAGATGCTTTCCCGGCACAACCTACAACGTGCAGCTTGTGCTTGACCATTGCCTTAATGGCATCTCTACCAGGCCCAAGGTACTTACGCGGGTCAAACTCAGCAGGTGTTTCGGCAAAAACCTGCCTGATTTTAGCCGTCAGGGCCAGCCGAAGGTCCGTATCGATATTGACCTTGCACATGCCCAGTTTTGACGCCTTGCTGACCATCTCCTCCGGAACGCCCATTGCATTCGGCATCTGGCCCCCGTATTTGTTGATGAGGTCCACGAATTCTCTCAGGACGCTGCTTGAACCATGCATTACCAGGGGAAAACCAGGCAGCCTTTTCTGAACCTCTTCTATCACGTCGAATGCAATCGTTGGCTCCGTTTTGAACTTGTAGGCGCCATGGCTTGTCCCGCAGGCAATAGCTAACGAGTCGCAGCCGCTTTTCAACGAATTCCTGTACCTGCTCGGGGTCCGCCACGTGCTTGCTCACATCGTCTACTCCTACTCCAACAACATCCTCTTCGATTCCCCCTAACTGACCCAGCTCAGCCTCAACAACAACGTCCCGGGGGTGCGCATACTCAACCACCTGTTTCGTGACTTTGATGTTTTCCTCGAACGGCTGTTTCGAAGCATCTATCATCACCGAAGTAAAGCCCGCATCCACGAATTGTTTACACGTCTCAAGGGTGTCACCGTGGTCCAGGTTTATTGCAATTGGGATGTCTGGGTTTTCCTCAACCACCACATCAATGATGGCCTTCAAATAGCTAAGGCTCGCATACTTACGTCCCCCCCTGGACACTTGCAGGATAAGAGGAGCCTTTTCTTCAGCTACTGCTTCTATAATACCCTGCGTGATTTCCATATTGTTTACATTGAACGCACCGACAGCATAACCATTCTTGTAAGCCATCTCGAACATCTTTTTCGTATTAACCAACGGCATAGTACACTCCTTAAATTGTTTTGTCTGACTCGTTCAAAACACACTTCACAGTTTACCCTGAGCAGAGTGGAAGGTATTGACACATCACACCTAATAACGCATTGGACCCCCCATGCCCGTATATTGGCTATGCCCAATCCCCATCTCCGGCACTCCCTCAGGCCATATACTAAATACTACTGAACTTTGGTCCATCGACTCATCCACCCTGAACGTAAGACCCCAATACAAACGGTGATAACGCCTTACAAGTGTTATATCGCTTCGTACATTCGCACCGTAGTCAAAATCATACTCCTGCGAAAAGATGACCGTATATCGCGGGTCAAGCACATAGCTGGCCGCAAAAATAAACGCATTCGACCCCTCCTCGCCATGGTGATTATCAATCCGCTTCAAGTATCTGCTGCCTATATAATAACTCAAATTAGGCCAACGAAGACGCGAAAAACCAACATTTAATTGCTGAACAACGCCGCTTTGCATATCAAAATTCATATCGCTCAATATCGCAGTCGTATCGCTCACTCGCCAGATATAATCGGCGCTGAAGTAATTGCGCCTCGGCCCGAATATACCGCCGCTGCGCCTATCATTTCTATCAAGTCTATCCAGTGGGTACAACACTGTGCCGGACCTGTCCACCAGCGGAACAAACGGCTTGTTCCAGATGAACCTGTCTGCTCCCGCAGACGCGTCATCCGAATTATTCACCCACGTAACGTCCATATCCAGCCGCATCCAATCGGTGGTCCGCTGATTATCTGCTGGCCCACGCTTCGTTTGCAGCCGCTGAGATATACCTACGCTCAAAATGTCACGCTGTTCAGCGACCGAATCGCTCTCAGTATATCCCACAGCCGTCACGCGAGGTTCTATAACATGACGCAGGCCCTTCAAGTCCCAGAGTCGAGATTCGACACCAGGATAAACCTTCCACAGCGGACGAGGGAAAACTCGAGCGCCTACTTCACCAATCCAGACAGTATCTTCTCTCCCCGCTGCTCGCGAATCGATATCACTATAGAACCCCCTGCCGTCCTCATAGGCGACCGTTCCGGCCACGAATGGCACAACCTTTGCGAAGTCCCACATCATCGGCATATCGAGCTCGGCACGCTCCGACATAAACGTAAAGAAATTCTCCGACAACGACGATGTGCTGTCCGAACCCAAACGCTGACGGAATCGGCTGACCTGACTGTCGCTGTACAATGTCAATTTATCGTCAAATACCGACTGCCCTGTCCAGTGAAACTCCGCACTCGGCAATTCCTCCAGCTTATCACGAAAATCGTTTATCCTCGCCTTGCCCAAAAACGAAAGGCCCCAGTTGTCCTCAATGCGCTTCAAATGAACAAGTGTTTCCTGCTCCTTGCCGACATTAAACTCACTGCGATAATACCCTTCTATGAAATGCTCATCAGAAGCGTAACTGACCTCGCTGGTAAGCTGCCAGTTGTGAGGTAGAAAATGCCTGTGCTGCCAGAGGAACCGCCCGCGAAGCTCACGCGGCGGCTCAAGGTCTCTTCGCGTGCGGTGCCGGCCAAGCCGGTCCTCGCCGCTGTCGCGGATAACATAACCTAAAAGCCTGCCGAAATGGTCCTCTCGTTCATAAGCAATCTCGGCTCCGATACCGATGCCGCGCTTGTCAAAATAGTCAAAAGCAAGAGTGCTCTTCGTCCCATCCGGTTCACGCAATCCCAGCAGACGAGACAGGTACCATCGTGTCTCAACCGACGTTCCCCACGTGTTATCATGACCAACTCGCGCGCTTTTGAGCGCAATATCGGGCCTTTCCAGGTTGCTGCGCAAAAACGGCCAGTAGAAAAGCGTCCTATTGCCCACCTTAAAACGAACATCACGCATCTGCGCATCATAACTTCTGTCGGAGACCTTACCTTCCCGCTCATCAACACCCGTCGTATCGGTGATAATCACACTCGATGCGTTAAGGGAAACCTGCGGAAGATAAAATTCACTGCTGGTCATAATGATTTCCTCGGCGGCAAACTTATTTTCCGCCAATTGCCGAAGCTCAGACGCCCGGACATAAATCGGAATACCACGGGAAACATCGAAGTTCTTCATCACCGCATTTATCACAAGTGCCTTCTTCTCTGCGAAATCGTAGTAAAGCTCCTCAGCCCGAATCGTCCGACGCCCGGAAGTCATCACAACGTCCCCCGACAAATAAATCGCCCGCACATTTTCACCAATCACATCTTTTGACTCGCCCCCCGGACCGCGGCCGGCAGCTCCCTTGATATACCATATAACCGCATTATCGGCCTGCAATCCAAGCGTGCCGCCTTCTTCATCCTGTTTCTGCTCCAGACTGAACCTGCCCATTATCGTTACAATATTTTCACCCTCTGCCGTCTGAGTCGACTCTGTCTTCAGCACGGCTTCGCCAACAGGTCCTATATCGACCGGATACCGGAAACGCGGCTCTTTCTCTTCCGGCTTCACAGCTTGTACGGACGGTTCGCGAACCGCCCCTTCTTCAGGCGGTCTTTCCGGCGGTAGTATCTCTGCCGGCAATTTAGGCTCCGGAACACCCGGCTTCCGCTCATCCTCAATGGATTCGACCGCAGCAAGCGCCTTTACATAAAGTTCAAGTCCGCGGGGGTCGGCGACCTCTCTTTTTCCCGCCGTCACAAAAACTTCACCCCTAACATCAAACCGAACCACCATCGACTTCTCTTGTTCTATTACCGTCTCGCTCAAAGCGACCGTCTTGGCCCCTTTGCCTTTTTTAACCGATACATTGCCCTCCAGATACACCTTTACCTTTTGAATTCCGGCTCTTTCTCGTTTCAGCCATACTACAGCACTGTCGCTGAAAAACTGATTGGCCCCGATTGACATTGAAAACGAATCGTAAAAAACCAGTGTATGCTCACCTGGGCCCACTCGATGGCTTATAACCTCCCGTCCTTTCAGGTACAAATCCTCGCCCACCCAGCTTCGGGAGTTCAGCCGGGCCTTGGCTGCCCCGCCATTTTCTTCGCCGGCAGCCGAAAAAGCCGCTCCCGAAACCAAAACCGTTATCGAGAAAAGAACTAAATTAAACAGCCGTCTCTTTACCATAGCAACGTTCCACTAACGTTTTTATCTACCTGTACACGCCGTTGGTTCGCACGCAATACCCCGCGAGCCACAACGTACCACGAGATTATAGCCGCTTCTCTCGCAAAAGCCAGCAAAAATCAACTTCAAATTCCCGGCAGCTTGATTTATTTCAAACTTTCCTGTAAAAGAGGTTTTCGCAATACGACATACACAATAAGAAATGGGAATTTATGGCCAAAAATGAGCGTTCCAAATATCAAAATGAAGTAATATCACGGTATTACGACAACCTCGATACGATACTGCTCGGCAAACTCGGTGAGCTGGTAACCGAGCTCTATTTGGCCGACACACCCGCCAGGCAGGAAAGGCTTTGGCAAAGGGCGCACAAGGCTATGACAAAGCTGAAAGTCTCCCCCGCTATCATCGACCACATTATGCAAAAAAGAGACGTGGAAATCCTCGCCAAAAATCTCCAGGACTGGCTCGCCAAAAAGCAGAAAAAATAGAAACCTCTCCGCCCACCAGTGCGAAAAATCCTGCGTTTTGCAATAAAATTCAATGGCCTGCTCACACGTCCTATATTTTCTTGCTTTCGACACCAAAATCTGGTATATTGATACCCGGAAAACATATTTTTCAAGGAGAACGAAATGATTGTCAGAACAAATCTAAAAATTCGGTCGGTCATAGCCGTATTCGTCCTGGTAACGGCAGCCCCCACTTTCGCAGGACAAATTATCTACGTTGATGACGACGCTCCGGGTGCAAACGATGGCTCATCTTGGGCCGATGCGTACCAATACCTGGGTTACGCTCTTGACAATGCCTCGAGTGGGGATGATATTCATGTAGCCCAGGGCATTTACAAACCCAGCGAGGGTTATGTGGCCATACCTGACTTTGACTGGAGAACAGCCACATTCCAGCTCATTAACGGCGTAACTCTCAAAGGCGGCTACGCCGGCTTCGGCGCTCCAGACCCCAACGCCCGCGATATCCAACTCTACGAAACCATCCTCACCGGCGACCTCGCTGGAAATGATGTGGACGTGAATGACCCTGCAGACTTGTTGGACGAGCCCACAAGAGCTGAGAATAGCTACCATGTCGTGACCGCCAGCGAAACCGACGAAACAGCCGTCTTGGATGGATTTACCATTACTGGTGGCAATGCTAACAGTGATCCTTTTTCAATCCCGCTTGGGTACCTCGGGGGAGGCATACTCAATATGCGGGGGGGCGCGACGCTGAGCAACTGCACATTCAGGGGGAACAGTGCCGAATTTTTTGGCGGGGGGATGTGCAATCTTGAGAGCAGTCCAATACTGAGTAATTGCGCGTTTAGGGGCAACTCGGCACGCTACGGGGGTGGGATTTTCACCGAAAGGAGTAACGTGCTGTTAACCAATTGTATCTTAAGTGAAAACTGTGCATCTTCCTGTGGTGGTGGGATGAGAAACTATAAAAGCAGCCCGACGCTAAACAACTGCACATTCAGGGCGAACTCGGCCAGAATAGCTGGTGGTGCGATGGACAACGAGGAGAGCAGTACAATACTTCGCAACTGCATAATAACGAGAAACTTGGCTGGCGGTAGCGGTGGGGTGTGGGATCGTTCGAGCAACCTTAAAATGGTCAATTGTAGGATCACTGATAACTCGGCAGTTTCATCGAATGGAGGAGGCATAGGGTGTAGCGAAGGTTCGATTACGAACTGTGTCATCAGGGGAAACAGAAGTGTATTGCACGGTGGTGGCATATTGTGCTCCTCGGGGAATACGAGGATCACTAATTGTTTGATTACCAACAATAAATCTGAAGTTGGAGGCGGAATCCATTGCAATTACTACAGCAGCCCGAAGATTACCAACTGTATTTTTAACGATAATCAAGCTGAAAAGGGAGGGTCTATCTGTTCCCGCTTTAAAAGCAATCCCATGCTAATCAACTGCATTCTTTTTGGAGATACAGCTACCTATGGGAAGGAAATATATTTGGAGTTCTTTTACTGGGATGGCAGTGAATATCTTTCGGAAATAACTGTTAGCTACAGCGATGTTGAAGGCGGTTCCGCGGACGTATACGTAGAGGATGGCTGTACGCTAAACTGGGAAGAGGGCAACATCGATGAAGTTCCTTGCTTTGCTTTTGACAATGATTATCACCTGACCTTGGATTCCCCTTGTATAGATGCTGGCACGAATACTCCCGAAGGAGGACTTCTGTCGGTAGATTTTGATGGCAACCCACGGCCACTGGATGGAGATGAAAATGGAATCGCCCTCGCAGATATGGGCGTTTACGAATTTGACCCCAACCTGCCGACAATTGCTATATCCCAAACAGAGCTGGAATTATTTACATGGCAGACTGAAGAAAGTGTGGATGATCAGCTTTTATCTATTCGCAATGCTGGTGGGCGTGAGTTAGCCTGGCAGGTTGAAAATAGTTGTACATGGCTTCAAGCGACACCGGTGTCGGGGGTATCCACAGGCGAGGTGGATGCTGTAAGCCTTAAGGTCGATGCTGCCGGTCTAATGCATGGAGATTACAACTGCCAGTTGCAGGTTGTAGACGAACAAGCAGTGAACAGTCCCCGAATTGTTGCGGTGATACTGCATGTAAATACGACATTGAGAGTGCCGCAAGGATATCAAACGATTCAGGGTGCGATCGATTGTGCGGTAGATGGTGATATTGTTTTGGTTGGAGACGGGACATACACGGGAGAGGGTAATAGAGACTTGGATTTTCGTGGGAAAGCTATATCCGTCGCGAGTGAAAACGGACCGGAGTACTGTGTGATTGATTGTAGGGGGGCTGAGTTGGAACATTATCGCGGATTCTATTTTCATAGCGAGGAAGGCAGCGACTCGGTTATCGATGGATTCACGATAACCAATGGCAATATGTCCGAGGAGGGGCCGGGACATTATGGTGGTGCGATCTACTGTGGGAAGTACTGTAGTCCGACGATTACAAATTGCGTGCTGAGAGCAAACTCGGCCGACTACGGCGGTGGGCTCTATTGCGACACTGCTTCTCCAGAAATCATCAATTGCGTTTTTGCCGGCAACTCAGCCGAGGAGGCTGGTGGGGGGATGTACAACCGTTGGTATAGCAAACCAGGGGTGACCAACTGTATGTTCGTGCGGAATTCAGCGATCTGGTCGGGCGGAGCGATAGCTAACTTCAACCGGAACATAGTGGACATAACAAACTGTACATTCATTGCAAATTCGGCACGCCACGGAAATGCTCTGAGCTGCAATACAAGTCAGGGTGTAAAGAACGAGCTTCAGGTAACCAATTGTATCATCTGGGATGGTGGGGATGAAATACGGAACAACGACAATTCGGTGATCACGATTAACTACAGCGATGTCCAGGGTGGCTGGCCCGGCGAAGGCAACATCGACACCGATCCGTGCTTTGTGGAGATGGGTTACTGGGATGCGAACAATATCTTGTTTGATAGCGATTATCATCTGCTCCCCAGTTCGCCGTGCATTGATGCCGGCGACCCCAATTACATAGCCAGCCCTAATGACACGGATTTGGATGGTAAACCGCGCGTAATGGGTGGCCGAATCGATATGGGAGCGTACGAGTCACCGCTACCTGCCGAGGCCAGAATCATACCCCATACTATAAATCTGGCGAGCAAAGGCAATTGGATTATATGCTACATCTGGCTGCCGGAAGAGTACGATGTCGCCGATATTGAACCCAACACCGTCCTTCTTGAGGATGAAATTAAAGCAGAGTCCGTTCAGGTCGATCAAGTACAGCAAGTTGTGATGGCCAGATTCAGCCGCGAACAGGTTCAGGCCATCCTCAGCATCGGCCAAGTCGAGCTTTCAGTCACCGGCCTGTTGACAGATGAAACCGCATTTCACGCTACAGATGTAATAAGGGTAATAGACAAAGCCGGCGGAAAACCCGCTAAGTAGCGGCACATCGCGGGCCTCCAATTTAGCTAAAAATCGAAATACCCTTCATAGTTTACCCTGAGCCGAGTCGAAGGGAATCCCAGGATACGACATTCCGTCCTTGCTCTCCGACAGTAATTCTGATATACTATATACAGGTACAGAAAGGCCGGATTTGAATAAAAAAACCGCTTTTCCACTTTAACTGCTGCGGAGATAAATATGGCTGAAGGATACCCGAACACTGCAAAAGTCTATGCAACCGAGAAGCTCGGCAAGCTGAGCATTCGCGATATGTTGGCTTATGTCGAGGAGCACGGCGTCATGCGCGTCTCCGACCTGCACATCAAAGTCGGAACACCACCGGCATACCGCATCGACGGCGACCTCGTAAAGCTCAAAGGTCAAAATATAACACACGAGCTCGCAAAGCAGCTTATCTATCCTCTCCTTTCCGACGATAACCTCCGCAAATTCAAGGGCCAATACAGCGTGGACTGCTCTTACAGACTCGGCCAGCTACAGTTTCGAATAAACGTCTTCAGGGAAAACGACGGCATCTGTGCCGCCATCCGGGCATTATCTATGGACATCCCGAAAGTGGAGACCATCGGCTTCCCCAACGACGTCTGGAAGGACATCGTAAATCGAAAGCAGGGTCTCGTCCTGATGACAGGCATCACCGGCGCCGGAAAATCCACGACCATCGCCTCCATCATCGACCGCATCAGCGAAAAGCACGCCTGCCGAATTATCACACTCGAAGACCCGATAGAGTATCTCTTTCGACAAAAATACGCTCTTATCTCGCAGCGTGAGGCCGGAAGAGACGTCAAATCATTTGTCGACGGTTTAAGGGCCCTGCTCCGCGAGGACCCCGACATTGTATTTGTCGGCGAAATGCGAGACCCCGAAACGATTATGATGACGCTTATGGCCGCCGAGACGGGCCATCTGGTCTTCTCCACGCTGCACACGCGGGACGCAACCGGAACCGTAACGCGCATACTCGATTATTTCCCGCCCGGCAGGCAGAGCGAAGTCCAAAATCAGCTCTCACTCAGTCTCGCCTACATCATCTGCCAGAAGCTCATCCCAAAAAAAGACGGAAAAGGCAGGCTCGTGGCAATGGAAATTCTCAACAATAACTACGCCTGCGCAAATCTGATTCGCACCGGAAAAGTCGAGCAGCTCTATTCCCAACTGCAAACAAAGGTCAAAAACAAGCCCGGCGAAAAAATGATTACGATGGATAAGCATCTGGCTATGCTCGTAAAAGCAGGCAAGGTCGACCTGCTCGAGGCACAGAAGTGGGCCAACAATATTAGCAGCTTCGTTGACGCTATGAAGCAGGACTAAATTCATTCTGCCTTATGACTGAATGACTGCATGCTTGATACGAGAATCGAGAATCGCTTGTCCGCCGTAGCTTCAGCGAAGGCGGAAGTATCGAGAATATGACAATCAAGTTCAACTGCCCAAAATGCAATGCCTTGATTGCCTTTGACAGCAAGCACGCCGGAAAACGCGCCCGCTGCCAGAGCTGTGGCCAGATTTTGATAATCCCTTCAAAAGACGACGAAAAGCCCAAAAAAATCAAAACCGAATTCGATACAGGCGAACCCATACCCGGCTTCTACCGGGCCGTCTTTATCGAAAGCTGGAAAATATTCACCACCCAAAACAACACAACGCCGCTGGTCTTTGTGGCACTCGTAGTCTGTGTTAAGTTCTTTTTTGGATATTTGAATTTTACGCTTACTATACCCGGCCGTTCAATTGACGTTGAGCTACCTATGCCTTTGGGGACTATATGGACCATAGCAGCGTGGGGGGCTTTGTTCTGGTATTACATGCAGATAATCTACTCGACGGCCTTTAATACAGAGGAATTGCCCCAGGTTTATCTGGGGGGCTTTAGAAAATTCATGTGGAACATCCTGAAGTCTGTTTACACATTCATTATTATATTGCTCGTGGTCGAACTACCGTACATCATCGCTGCCGTGATAACGAGAAAAACCGGCCTCAATTGGCCTCCACTTTTAAATATCTTAAAACTTGGGTGCCTGTTCTTTTTCCCAATTGCGATACTAACAGCAGCAATAGGCAAGGACCTTACAATGTTAAGGCCAGATTACCTCCTCATTCCCATATTCAGAGCGTTAAAACCATATCTCGTAGTGGCCGCTTTACTCATTACTGCCGGCCTTCTCGAAATGCAGACTAAACAATTCAATCCATCGAGCAAAGAGACCTTATTAACAACAACCGGCAATTTATTCTTCAATCTCGCGCTACAGGTAATTGCCATAATCGCAATGCGTGCCATAGGCCTGTTCTACCGCCACTATACCTGCCATCTCCCTTGGTAAACTTGTTTAGCCGTCGCCGGTACGGCGATGCCCATCATCATTCTGAAAGAAGTGAAGAATCTATTTCTTAATTCGACATTCCTTGTTCGATATTCGATATTCCTTACCGTCATTCCGTGCTTGACACGGAACCCACTTTTCACTTCGCCCTTCCTTGTTCGATATTCCCCCGTCATTCCGAGCGCAGGAGTTTACCCTGAGCGTAATTGAAGGGAGGAATCTATTAAAACCCTCTCCACCGTCTGCCATCTGTCGTCTATCCTCTGTCCTCTGTCATCTGTCCTCTGTTCTCTGTCTTCTGTCATTTTAACGGCCAGCCCACCGGGCAATAGCAGAGCCACTGGTCAACAAAGAGCTTTAAGTCCAGTTCGTTTACACCATTAACGTGGTTCAGGTCGGCTCCGCCACACCAGTTGTTCTCTTCGTTACAATCCGGCTCCAGCCACCACTCGGCGAATCTCGCATAGCTCTCAAAATCAACAAAGCATAACGGCCCACCCGGCCAGAAGCCGCCTAACAGTTCATACTGACCGCCACTGCTCCAGGCCGCATCCGGCTGACCTATCGTGCCGGTAAGCGTATATGGCCCACCGCTGCTTTGCCCGCCGCCGCCGTCAATCGTACTCCAGATAATCTCATAATCACCGCCGGTTTGAGCTAATGCTGGGACAATCATTAGCAGACATGCCATCAGCAAGGCAATGACGCCTTTTTGTATATATGCATTTGCACTAATCGGTTCCATTATCAATCTCCTGTTTTTGACTAACTCC
>DUZJ01000020.1 GCA_013349615.1 Planctomycetota bacterium
TGCAAGAGAGTAGGTCTTCACTACATCGAGTTTTGGGCTTGTGAGCCTAAGTTACAAACGGCAATCGCCGGTTTGATACCGAAAAAAATTTTATTTTGCTACAACTGCGTAACTTGGGTTAGAAGCCAACTTAGGTCAGTCTTTTATACACTTTTTTTCGGTGGGCGATCCTAAGCACCAAAACTGTTATTGTTTTATGCTCAACAGTGTATATTATTCTGTAATATCCAGACACGATTCTATATAGGCCTTCGTGTCCTTTTAATTTTACAGAATTTGCGGGGAAAGGGTTTGGTCCAAGGTTTTTGATTTTTTTGTCAAGCTGTCGTTGTATCTTCTTTGTTTGTCCGCGGATAAACTCGGCTGCGCTCTCTGAGACAAGAACTTTATACATATTGGTATTATATTACAAACCCAGCTCAGACTCCAATTGTTCTAAAGGAATAAATTTGCCTTTTTTTAGGCCTTTTTTCGCCTCTTGTATGTCGATTTTTTCCTCAAGCGCTTCAATTGCCTCAAAATCCTCAAAACTCACCATCACAAAGGCAGGTTCTCCATTTCTTTCTACACATATTCGCTCGCCACGATGACAGACCCTATCCGCCAATTTCCGCAACTGTGGCCGCGCATCTGTAATTGTAATCGTAGTCATTGTTCGTCCGCCTGTATACAATTTACATTATTATCATTCCGTACATAATATACGTTGATTTCGGCCGTTTGTCAAGAAAACTTTCAGAAATTTACAAAAAAAATGAGTAGGTCCAATACCAGCCCAAAAACGCCGTTATATCCTTCAAAAGCCCCCTTTGTGCCAAATTCCGGCCCCCATTTTATTCCGATAAACTGCGATTGCACAGTTACAGACGGTTCCGGAGGGAGTATTATTGTGGTTTTTAGGGAAAAATGCGCAAAAATCGCAGATTATGCTCATTTATTGGGCTTTTTTGCGGCTCCAATTCTCAGCAGGCCAAAGTTTTCTGTCTTTGTTAGGGCGACCTGTACCCGCCAGTCTTTCTTGCGGATTCGCCCCGGCTGGGCTGGACCACGAAAGTATCATCGGTGTCTATGTTACTTTCATCTTCGCTGGCGGCGGAAGCAACGCTCAGGCTGACCAGGCATACTGCGGTCAGAACCAGCAGAGATGCTCGCGTTCTCGGCCTCGACATCTTTCCCCTCTGTTCATTCACATTCTCAGAAACGGTGTCTTGGCCGGATTTCGCAACGACCGGTTGTACGCGAAATCATTTCCAAGCCGAGTTTATCAGCGTTTCTTGAGCGTCACGCTGACGCCGCCCCCCTGTAGGTAAAAGACTGTTTCCAGGTCAGGATTGGTCGTGACCGCATTGACGTAGTCTTGGATACCAGACCCTCTGCCGCCACGCATCATATTGATGTTGTGGGCCAGAATCAATCCACCCGGGCGAACCAGTGGCAGCAGCTTGTTGAGGTAGTCAGGGTAGCCTTCCTTGTCGGCGTCAATAAATACGACATCAATAGGCTCTTTGAGCTTCTTGACCGTTTCGTGTGCGTCACCCTCGACAAGCGTAACCATTTTATCCACTCCGGCCCGTTTGAAGTTCTCACGGGCCAGCGAGGCCCGGCGGGCATCGATTTCATAAGTGGTGAGTTTGCCGCCCGTTTTACGCAGTGCAAGGCAGAACCAGATACCCGAGTATCCGTTGCTGGTGCCTATCTCGATGACGTGCTTGGCACCAACTGTTTCCGTGAGCAGCCGCAGCAGCCTGCCGTCTTCCACAGGCACGTTCATCATCCCTCTGCGCTGGTTCTTGTCCATATCGTCAAGTACGTCCAGGATTTTCTTCTCCTGCTCTGTCTTTGGCATCGGCGAACTTACTATCAACGATGCATCAGCCCCGCCGGGAGCAAACCTACCCGGACCACGCCGCATACCACGGTCGCCCCTGCCCATCACTCCGCGCTGCCTTTGTGTTTGCGGTGAGGCAGGCTCATTATTCTCATCCTGAGCTATCAGGTTCGCAACTGCTGCTAACAAAACCGCTACTGTCACAACCAGCATAATCTTCTTTAACATTTTTGCTCCTTTCCAGGTTGCTCTTTTGCTTTACCACATTTAATATGCAGTCAAACTGCTGACCATAGTGTGTTCATAGGTCCTCGTTCGTGCTCTCTTCAATTTTTCCTGGCATCAAGCCGCGATTCATACCATTGCGGGGCCGGTTCGGTCCGGACGGACCTCGCCAGGGGCCGAAGGGCCCGGGACCCCGGCGGAACCGCTCAGGTTGGCCTCTCCGGCGCCGGTCTCCTTCGCCCGGCCCGCGCCGCCCAGGAGGACGGAGCTGCCGCTGAAGACGGTGGAGCCTCCACTGCCAGGTTTGTTTCTGCTGTTCGGTGAGCATCGCCGTGACATCTTCATTCATTTGCCCCAGGGTTTCGTCGATCTCCGCGCGGGCATCGGCGCGGATCTCGTCAAGCTTTTGCATGTGCATTTGCAGGATGGGCTTGATATTTTTGCGTTGTTCGGCCGTAAGGTGCAGGCAACGCTCCAGGTTGGGGAGCAGGCCCTCGATGGCAATTTCCGGAGGACGTGGGGGTCTGGTTAGCTTGTGTGGGGCCACAATCATTATCGAGGCGGCGCCGATGACGCTGCCGGCCAGCAGGATGACCAGGCCGAAAAGGGCTATGCGCCGGCGATGTAGGCGTCGCATGTAATGTGTGGTCGGACTGTCGGTTGTTTCTGTTTGTTTCATTGTATCACCCATGAAATTGCTTCTGATATTTCAAACAGGGGATCGAGCGAGGCGTAGTAGGCAATGACCGCCAGCACCACAGCAGGGACGGCTGCGGCTGAAGAGAACACGGCCAGCCACATCAATGGCCTCTCCGTAATCCGGTCGAGCCGGTCTTGTTCGGCGGTGAGTGTTGCAATCACTCGACCGGCAACGTCCACGCGAGGAGCCAACTCGCTGCGGGCCCGGGCAGCCAGGATTTCGAATCGGTTTTTGCTTTTCATATTATGCTCTCCTTTCCAGCCTGGGCGACAAGATTCTCCAATTTCTTTCTGGCACGCCTTGCCTGGACCTTCACCATGCTCCTGGTCCAGCCTATTCGGCGGGCAGTTTCAGCTACATCGCATCCTTCGAGGTAGCGCAATGTCAGGACCAGCCGGTCACGCGGTCGCAGTTGGGCCAGCAAATGGTGAACTAATTCGGCGGCCTGGCCGGGGTCCATCTTTTCCGGCGAATCATCAGGTACCTGGTCCCATTCTTGGAGTGTGAAGTTTTCCTTCTTCTTCTGGCGGGCGACTTGTTTCCAGTAGCGATACCCGACGCGAGTTGCTATCCGGGAAAGCCAGTGGGCAAAAGGCGCCTTTCCGTGGTAGCGGCCCAGGCCCAGGTACGCCTCGACGAAAACGTCCTGCACAAGTTCCTCATGTACGCGGCGGTCTCGGCTGAAGCGCCACAGCACTCCTCCGACGTACTCCTGGTGCCGCTCAATCAGTCGCCGATATGCCTCGGGATCGCCCTGGCAACTTTGGCGGATATCCGCAAGGTCCATCGCAACGTGCACAGCGGCCCCCTCTCTATTTGCTGATGCGGACAGTGACTCAGCGGCCGAGCGAGCCAGTCCGGCCAAAAGCCCTTCTATTTGAATCCTGAGAGCATTCTCTGGAAAAGCTGAAAAAACCAGATGTATAGGATATTCCACCATGCGCAATTCATCAAACTTAATTTGCCTGTACTTTTTAGCGCCTTTGCCCGCCTTGCTATGGGAAGAAAACCCCGCCGACAAACGGTTCGCCGGCGGGGCAATGTCTCCTTGTTCTTGTTATATGAGTTTTGCTGTACCGGCGCTGCCGGCCTATTATCTTCTCCCCGGGTCTCTTTCTACTCATTTCATTCGCGTTCCTCACCGCGATCCGGATCCGGCCATTCCATACCTTCGGGAGGCCCACCACGACGACCGCGTCTCTCCATACCTTCGGGAGGTCCACCACGGCCTGGTCTCTCCATACCTTCGGGAGGTCCACCGCGACCGAGCCTCTCCATACGTTCGGGGGGGCCACCACGACCCGGTTTCTCCATACCTTCAGGAGGTCCACCGCGACCGAGCCTCTCCATACCTTCAGGAGGTCCACCGCGACCTGGTCTCTCCATACGTTCAGGAAGCCAACCGCGACCTGGTCTCTCCATACGTTCAGGAAGCCAACCGCGACCTGGTCTCTCCATACCTTCGGGAGGTCCACCCAGGCCTGGCCAACCCATACCTTTGCCCCGGAAACCTTGGCCGCGGTTTCCCATCATACCTCTGCCTCGCATCATCATGCCTCTGTCTCTTGGCCCAAAGCCCTGGCCACATGGGCCCAAGCCTCTGCCCTGGAAGCCTTGGCCGCGTCTGCCCATCATACCTCTTTGTGTCATAAATGGGCACCAGTTGCCCATCATATCTCTGCGCTGCATACCCTGGCCTCTGCCGCCTTGCATCCTCTGACCTCTGCCGGCACGCATTCCCTGGCCTCTGCCGACTTGCATCCTCGGCCCCCACATTTCGGGATCTGCCGGCATTCCGCGCCCAACCCGAGGTCCTCGTTTACTACCCCGACCGCGACGACCGCGAGCAGCAACTGCCTGCGTGCTTAGCACCAGCACGGCCAGCAGAATTAGAATCGCTACTTTGCGTCCTGTCTTTTTCATTTTCGGCTCCTTTCTCTACATAATATTTGGTTCTGTTACGTTTTCGTGCCCTTACAAGGGCCCTTCTAAAAGGATAGTGGACGCTCAGCAGGAAAGGTTACACTTGGAGTCGGGATTTCCCCCGAAAATCCCAGCGCAGCCTTAATTACTGAACCTGCCCACTTAGCTTTTGCTCCGGCAGTCTCAAAAGCCCTTTTTTCAGCTACCAACCTGTCATCCTCCACTTATAGAACCACCACAATGCCCAGCATAATTTTCTTTAACGTTTTGTGCTTCTTTCCAAAACTTGGGTTTTTTGTCGTTTTTCCATACCGGATTTGCACAGTTACAGACGGATTCAGAGAGGGTATTATTGCGGTTCTTAACAAAAATTCGCAAAAATCGCAAGTTATGTTCATTCATTGGGCTTTTTTTACAGCCCAATATTCAGTAGGCCGAAGTTTTCTTTCTCTGTTAGAACCACCCACGCCCGCCAGTCTTTCTTGCTGATTCGCACAGGCTCGATGGCTCTTACGTCCTTCAGCCAGACCAAATAGCCGAACCTGCAATTCGTCCTGCTGTGCCAGTATTCGTCGGCGCCTCGGACGTAGTTGTTGTATTGCTGTTTTATTTCGGCTATTTGTCCTGGCGTCAAGTTCTCGAAGTTTTTGACCGCCTCTACGGTGGCCGCCGCACAGACCGGCCCGCCGCTTTCTTTGAGGAATAATTTATCGCCGGCAAATACTCGCCCGAAAGCGGGACGCCTCGTCTTGGTAAAGCGTGATTCGATTTGTTTTCGACCATCTAATATCGCCTCCAAGTAGGGTTTCTTCAAGATTACCAGATGATAATTTGACATAGTTTCGCCCCGCTGCTTGCCATCTCTGCTCAATCTATTTTGATGGCGAGCTTGGCTAATTCATTTTTGAGTTGGTCCATACTTTGAAAAAGGACGGTATTTATCCCGATTTCTTTGGCGCCGTTTATGTACTCTGGCTTATCATCTATAAATACCGATTGCTCGGGTTGCGAGCCGAGTTTTTCTAATGTTAGTTCGTAGATTTTCCTGCCGGGCTTTTTTACGCCCTCTGCGCAGGAAAAGACAAGCACGTCAAACATATCGTATCGCAGTTGATGAAAATATTCCATTGCAGGCACTTCCGTATTGGACAAAACGGCAGTCCTGTAGCCATTTTTTTGAAGTGAAGCAGCCATTGAAAACACATCATCTCTCGGTACATAAGCAGCCTTAAAGGCTTCAGCCCATAATGAGTTGGCTTTCGGCTTCGGCACGTTTAATTCACTGCATATTCTTTCCCAGAATGTATCTTCGCAAATCAGACCTTTTTGGAAATCATCCGCGAATTTGCTTCTGTGTTTTATATAGTCCTCTTTGCTTACACGCAGGGCCTTGGCGCAGTACTGCATCAGGCCCGGAGCCGGGTCCTCTATCAGCACTCCTCCCCAGTCGAATATGACGGATTTTATTGCTTCCATCGCAAATGGCCCAGCACCAGCCGGCTTTTATTATGTTCTGTCAAGACGATACAAAGCTTCAACTTACATATCAAGATTATTTACGCCCATTTTAGCTCGTCATTTCCGGCGGTTGTTCTTTGACGAATGACTCTTTAGTGTCTATAATCAAGAAGTTTTTTAAGGAGAAGAAGATGGCATCAATCTTGATTGCCGTGGGCATTGTTTTGATATTGGTTGTCTTGGCCTTGTTGGTCTGGCTCATCAGTTCAAATTTTGCCGGCAGAAAAGAGATAGCCGGCCAGGCCGCCGGTATCAGCCTTCTTCAGCAGCAGCTTGAAGCCCTGAAAGCTTCTCAGGACGGCACTCGCCAGGCCCTGCAAGGCTCGCTGCAGGCCGGCCAAAGCACGCTTACCCAGAGCCTGCAGTCCAGCCAGAAGGTACTCGGTGAGTTGCACAGCCAAATCGGCAATTTGCAGGGTACGAACAAGCAAATGCTCCAGGTCGGAGCCGAAGTCAGACGGCTCCAGGATATTCTAAGCTCACCGAAGCTGCGAGGCCAAATGGGTGAGTGGTCGCTGGAAAATCTTCTCTCCAATATCCTGCCGAAGGACAGCTACAAACTCCAGTATACTTTCAAAGACGGCAAAATGGTCGATGCCTTGATACAAATGACTGAATTCTCGGTCCCTGTCGATGCGAAGTTTCCGCTGCCCAGTTTCGAAAAAGTTGTAACGGCGGAGACTGATGAGGAAAGAAGCAAACTACGCAAACAGTTTCTAAAAGACGTAACTATCCATATCGATAAGATTGCCTCCGACTATATCAGGCCGGCGGAGGGTACGCTTGATTTTGCTCTCTGCTATATACCTGCCGAGAACGTTTATTACGAAACGGTTGTCAAATACGCCGGGGAGACGCACGATATCTTACAGCATTCACTTGATAAAAAGGTAATACCCGTATCACCAAACCTTTTATACGCCTATCTTATGACGGTAGTGATGGGCCTGCACGGCCTGCAGATAGAAAAGCAGGCTGCCGAAATCCGCCAGAACCTGAAAAGACTAAACGCCTCTTTCGCAGATTTTCTTTCCAATTGGGACGTTCTTGGCAAGCATATCCGAAATGCTTATAGTCAATACGATGATGGCCAGAAGAAGCTCGACCGCTTCGGCCAACAACTCACGCAAATCCAGGCCGAGACAGAAGAAAAATCGTAATTGGTTCGTTAAGGCAAAATCAGAACTTTATATAGGACAAGGGACTTCGACCCAAGGCAGAATACAATGAAAATCTATCAAATGATGCACTTTCCTCTCGAAGGGGCGGGGACAGGAATTTACGTTGATGGCTTGGCTGGGTCCTTAGTTAAAAAAGGACACCAGGGGAGAGTCCTCTGCTCTGACCACTGCCTTCCAAGCAAGCCATATCCTGTTGAAGCCGTGCTCTTTAGCAATGGAGAAAACAGGAAATATGATTTAGACTTCGATTTTCCGGTTTTTGCATCTCATCCTTTGAGCAAGGGAAAGAAATTTGGTGAGCTGAGCAGGACTCAGCGGCAGGCTTACTTTCGAGCCTTTAGGAGTAAGATAGAAGAGGGACTCTCTCAATTCTGTCCTGACATCATTCACGTGCATCACGGCTGGGTCATTGCTTCTATCATTGCAGAATTTGACATACCTTATGTTATAACTCTCCATGGTACCGAGTGTCAGGCGTTCAAAAACTATAAGGATTATCAGGAAGCCGTCCTGCGGGGAATTCATGGTGCAGAGGTTATAGTAGCTTTAACCGAGGATGAACGGGCCCAGGCGATTGATGCCTATGGCCTTGACCCGCGAAGGATAACTGTCATCAAGAGCGGCACCGATACTGGTATGTTCAAACCTCTTGATATTGACAAAAAGAATCTGCTAAGGGGCTATTCTATCGAGGACGTGGACAGGCCCATTGTGTTCTTCGGCGGAAGATTGACCGCCCAAAAGGGCGTAGATACACTGCTTAGAGCAGCGGAAATCTATTCCCAGATAGATAAAAAGCCAATAACTCTTATCGCCGGCGACGGTGACTTGAGGCAGCAGTTGGAGGAACTAACGAGGCAGTTGGAATTGGACAGTGTTTATTTCCTCGGGGCCCAAAACCACGAGCAGATGGTCAAGTTATTTAATGTTGCCGATGTTGCAGCAATGCCTTCGATCTTTGAGGCCTTTGGCCTGGTGGCGCTGGAAGCATTGGCTTGTGGAACACCCGTAATTGCCGGCGACACTGGCGGTTTTACTCAGATAGTCAATAACGAAGTGGGCTGCCTGCTAAAACCGGGCGACTATGAAACCTTAGCCGAAAAGGTCATTGATTTTATCAGAGATGGATTTAAGGACAAAGTCAGGGACAAAGCTGTCGCCTATATAAGACAGAATTATAGTTGGGACAAAACTGTTGAGAACATCGAAAATCTTTATGAACAGGTTTTAGGCCATCATTGTAAAGAAGTTGATAACGGTTCTTAACCGTCCCTTGGAATCTACTTTGGATTGTTATATGAGGCATCGAAGAAAATGAGTAATGTTGTGTATGATGTTATTATTATAGGCGCCGGCCCGGCCGGTCTCGCAGCGGCTCTTTACGATTCCCGTGACAGATTAAAGACTTTGGTACTCGAAAAGTTTATGCCCGGCGGCCAAATCATTAACACAGATAGAATCGAAAATTATCCCGGTATTGAGCGTATTGATGGCGCAGGATTAATTCAGAACTTGCAAAAGCAGGCGGAGGGCTTCGGAGCCGAGATAAAGACCGGTTGCGAAGTTACCGGCTTGGAGAAACTCCAGGATGGCGGTATCGCTGTTTACTGTGACAAGGACAAATTCAACACAAGGGCCGTAATCCTGGCACCGGGCAGCGTTTACCGCAATCTTGGCGTCCCCGGCGAAGAGAAATTCCGCGGCTCGGGCGTTAGCTACTGCGGGACCTGCGATGCACCGTTTTTTAAGGGCAAGAATGTCGTCGCTGTCGGCGGAGGCAATACCGCCGTGGAAGAAACTTTGCATCTGACCAAATTTGCCGATAAGGTGACAATGATACATCGCAGGGATGAATTTAGAGCGGCAAAAGTCCTGGTCGAGGAGCTTCTGCAAAAAGCAAATGGGCCGAATTCAAACTTGATTATCAAATATAGTACCGTGGCAACGGCCATAGAGGGCGAAGGCAAAGTCCAATCGGTCAAATTCAAAAACGTCAAAACCGGCCGGGAAGAAGACTATCCCTGCGATGGAGTATTTATGTTCATTGGTATGGTACCGAATACCGGCTTCCTGAAAGGTTTTGTAGAGCTCACCGACAATGGATTCATCAAGTGTGACGGCGCATATCTTCGGACAAAAGTGCCGGGAGTGTTCGTGGCCGGCGACTGCAGGGTTGGCGCAGCTATGCAGCTTGCCACAGCCGTCGGTGATGGCGTTGTTGCTGCGATGATGCTCAAGCAGTATTTCAGAGACCCAAACTGGTGGAACGAACCGGTCAGCGACCTGCTTCAGCCGGGCGGATGGTAAATTAATAAAAACCGGACAAAATCTTTGCAAAATTCGTTGGCGTTAGGCGGCCGATTCGAGTATTATTCTGATGATTTAGATAACAGCGGGTCTTACCTAAAAGAACTTGGTTGAAAGGATAGAATAATGGCTGGTAATGTAATTGAGCTGAATGATGCTGCTTTTGATGAGACTGTTCACGGTTCTGATGTGCCGGTCTTGGTTGATTTCTGGGCGCCCTGGTGTGCACCCTGTAATATGATGGCTCCCATTATCCAGGAAATTGCGGATGAATATGCAGGCAAGGCCAAAATCTGCAAGCTTAATACCGATGACGCTCGTGACAGTGCAATAGAATTCGGCATAAGTGCGATACCGACGACTATTTTATTCAAAGATGGACAGGTACAGAAGAAATGGGTCGGCTTAAGCAGTAAAAAAGACCTCACCGCTGCAATCGACGAGCTGCTGTAAAAGCAGCCGGTAAGCGTTTCACTTAACCCCCGCCGGAATCGCAGCCATATTGGTCAGGGATTGCGTAAGGAACTTATATGAAGGGAGCCGGAATTAACAAACAGTTTAAGATACTCGAATAAGTGAGAGAGAAAGTGTAAAAACGTTGATTGAATTGCCGAAATGATTTGTGAAGATTTGAAAGGTAGGAAGGTCTTGGTTACCGGCGCCAGTAGTGGAATCGGCTCGGCAACAGCAACAATGTTTAGCCGGCAGGGCTGTTTCGTCGGGGTCCATTACTTCAGAACAAAAGACGGCGCTGAGAAAACTCTTGAGCAGGTTAAAAAAAATAGTGATGGCATCTTACTTTGTGCCGATATCCGTGATGAAGAGCAGGTCAACAAAAGTGTTGAGCAGTTCGCCAGGGAGGCGGGTGGTATCGATATTCTCGTCAATAATGCCGGCTCACTAATTGACAGGCAGCCTTTTGAGACCGCGACGGTTCAGTATCACGACGATGTGTATGCCACCAACGTCCGCAGTGTCCTTTTGGCGACGCGTGCGGCCCTGCCATATTTGAAAAAGAGCAAAGGTAATATTGTCAATATCGGCTCAGTTGCCGGCCATCACGGTGGAGGTGTCGGCTCGGGTATTTACGCGGGGGCAAAAGCTGCGGTCGCCACCGAAACGATTTCTATGGCGAAGGAATTTGCTCCATACGGCATCAGGGTCAACAGCGTACTGCCCGGCTTCATTGAGACGCGATTCCACGAGCGGTTCAGTTCTGCCCGGCGAAGGAAGGAAGTTGCCGAGCAAACTCCACTCGGCAGAAACGGCAAGGCCGAGGATGTGGCAAAAGCGGTACTGTTTTTGGCAAGCGATGCCGCCGGCTTTATTACCGGCGAGTATATCGCCGTAAATGGCGGTTTGTATATGAGAGCGTGAAAAACGGTTTTTGCTGCCCGCGCCTCTTTTTTGTATATATTGTTGGCTCAATAAATTAGGAGGAAAGGAAAATCAGCTACTTATGGCAGAAATTTTTTACAAGTCGATAAATAGAAGAGATTTCATCAAGACGAGCTTAGCTGCTGTGGGCGTTATGGTTACGGTCGGTTCACCCAGTGTCTTTGGCTCGGGCAAAAATGGAAAAGAAGCAGCCCGATGGGCGTTTCTGGCCGATACGCATATCCCGGAGGATGTCAGCGATAAATACCGGGGATTTTACCCTTATCGGAATCTGCAAAAAGTCATTCCCCAAATCATTTCTGTCCTGCCGGATGGCGTGGCCATTGCCGGGGACTTGGCCCGGCTGGAGGGCAAATTAGGTGATTATGCCAATCTCAAGAAGCTATTAAGTCCGGCTGCTGAAAAGACACCGGTCTTTATGGCACTTGGTAACCACGATCACCGGAACAACTTTCGGAAGGTTTTTAATAAAATTGAGGGCGAAAGGCAGCCGGCTTCAGGCAAGCACGTGGTAGTTGTCAATAAGCCGCCAATTCGCCTGATTATTTTGGATTCTCTCTTTTACGTTAATAAAGTGCCGGGCTTGTTAGGAAGAGCGCAAAGGCGGTGGTTGCAGGACTATCTAAAAAACTGCGACGATACGCCGACAATGCTTTGCTTTCACCATACTCTGGGAGATGGTGACGGGGACTTGTTGGATGTGCCGCGACTTTTTGATATTATTAAACCCATTCGCAAGGTCAAGGCCGTTCTGTACGGTCATTCTCATGAATATGGATTTTCAGAGTTTGAAGGGATTCATCTCGTAAATCTTCCGGCAGTGGGTTACAATTTCAGCGATACCGAGCCTGTTGGCTGGGTAGAAGCTCGGTTGACCGCGAAAGGCGGTGATTTTACACTCCATGTTGCCGCTGGCAATAAAGAGAAGGATGGAAGTGTAAAAAAGCTTGCCTGGCGGAGATAAGGATCCAAAACAATCCTTGCAATTCACCCCGTTAGAAATTTTCTCTTTGTTGGGAAATATTATTGCTTGTGATGGAATTTCTAACGGGGTAAACTACAATCTTCTGATATATAACGTAGGGGCAGGCCCGTGTGCCTGCCCAGGGCAATCACATTGGGTTGCCCATACAGTCGCAATCAAAAAGCTAAAGAACAGGACGGACTCTTGATGCAACCTACTGCACGGATGCAAAAGGCCGCCAAACCCGCCCCTGTGCGGGCCTTACGGGAATCTCATAAAGTGCGTTTGCCGGGCCCAAAGACCAAGTGGGTCATCCGGCCTACGGACGACCGCTCTCGCCGGCTTGCCAAATCGCTAAAGGTTTCGCCTCTTTTAGCACATGTTTTAATCAATCGCGGCATAACCGATGACCATACGGGGGGCATCTTTTTAAGGCCTAAACTGACTGAGCTTATCGAGCCCGGGCAGATGCCGGGGATTGAAGCAGCAGTCTGCCGATTAAAGCAGGCTATTAGAAACAAGGAAAAAATCACCGTCTACGGCGACTATGATGTGGACGGCATTACAGGCGTCGCGATTCTCTGGCAAATGCTGACCCTCCTCGGGGCACAGGTCGATTACTATATCCCCCATCGAATCGACGAAGGCTACGGCCTGAATGCCAAAGCTGTCCGACAACTGGCTAAAGCCGGCTCAAAGCTCCTAATCACCGTTGACTGTGGCGTTACCGATTTTGACGCCGCACTCCTCGCTGAACAATTGGCAATTGCGCTGATAATTACAGACCATCACCAGCCTGACGAAGAGCTGCCAAAGGCCGTCGCTATTGTCCATCCGGCACTGGCCGATGCCTACCCGAACCCGGATTCCTCCGGCGCGATGGTGGCATTCAAGCTGGCCTGGGCGATAGCAAATGAGTTTAATGTCGGTACGAAACTCGGACCGAGGTTACGCGAATTTATGTTAAATGCAACCAGCCTCGCTGCTATGGGCACCGTCGCCGATATCGTCTCTCTTCGCGGCGAAAACAGGGTGCTGACGAGCTATGGACTAAAGGCACTGCCGGAGTGCAGACTGCCCGGGATGCAGGCCTTGATTGAAACTGCTGGTTTGACAGGACGGGGGCTTGATAGCTTCGACATCGGCTTTCGGCTTGCTCCAATGCTAAACGCGGCAGGACGCATGGGACACGCTCGATTGGCCGTCGAGCTGTTGACAAGCGATAGTGAGCTTCGCTCGATGAAAATCGCCGAGTACCTCAAAGAGCAAAACAAACAGCGTCAGCAGTGCGAGCGGAAGATTTTCAAGCAGGCCTGCGAAATGGTGGCCCGGTGCGGACTGGACCATCCCGACAAAAAGAGCATTGTGCTTGCAAGTGAAGATTGGCACGGTGGCGTATTAGGCATTGTGGCTTCGAGAATAGTGGATAAATTTTATAGACCGACGATTATGTTAAGCATCGAGGATGCAAAAGCTCAAGGTTCCGGCCGGTCGATACCAGGCTTCTGTTTGCTCAGCGCAATCAGGGAATGCTCACAGCATCTAATCAAGTTTGGCGGTCACAAAATGGCGGCCGGCATAACCATCGAAGCCGCAAAAATAGAACAATTTGCCAACCTCTTCGAGGCCCATGCAAAGAAGAACTTACGTGAAGATGATATAGTGGCCAAGCTTTACATCGATGCAGTGGCCCCATTAAGTGAATTTCGCAAAGATACGGTTAGCCAGTTGCAGTTGCTTGCCCCGTTTGGGCAGGGCAATCCTCGGCCGGTCTTCGCTACGAAAGGTGTCCGTCTTGCTGCTCCGCCGAGAAGAGTTGGTATAAGGGGCGACCATTTGCAGCTTGTGATAACGGATAATACGGCCTCAATCCGATGTATCGGCTTCCGGTTCGGAAAATGGGCCAAGAAGCTGCAGGACGTTGAGTTCTTCAATGTTGCCTATCAGCCGCAGATAAATTCCTATAATGGTAACAGCAATGTCGAATTCGTCCTCGCCGATATCCAGTTTGAATAAAGCTAAAATTTCAAAGCTAAAAACTGATGAATATAAGGTTCCGCAGTCTTTTTTATTTTTGCCCTTTATCTTTCCAGGGAGGAACATTATGAGATTTCTAAGAAATTTGTTTATGGTTGTTTTGGTAGTTTCCCTCGCTGGCTGTGCCGCAGTTGGGCCGGACTTGAAGATTCAAGTCTCCAAACGAGCAAATCCCTGGACACATCTGGATTTATACAATAATCCCGATAACTTCCAGTTTGCGATTGTTTCTGACCGGACCGGCGGACATCGGGAGGGCGTCTTTGCGGATGCTGTGGAAAAGTTAAACCTTTTGAAGCCTGAATTTGTTGTCTCTATTGGTGATTTAATTGAAGGTTACATTGCCGATGACGCCGGATTAAATCGCCAGTGGGACGAGTTTGATGGTTTGGTGAATAAATTGCAGATGCCTTTCTTTTACGTGCCCGGCAATCACGATATTAGCAACTCAGTTATGGCCGAAAAGTGGCAAGAGCGACTCGGGCCAAGTTATTATCACTTCCTTTATCGCGATGTCCTGTTTCTTTGTCTTAACACTCAGGATGGTTCTTCCCGCTGGATTGACGACCGGCAGATGCAGTACTTCCGCGAGGTTCTCGAAGCGAACAGAAAGGTCCGCTGGACACTGGTATTTATGCATCAGCCTATGTGGTTGGGCGGAAGCTACGAAAATTGGCAGCAGTTCGAGTTGCTGTTGGCGGACAGGCCCTATACGGTTTTTGCCGGGCACATCCACGTATATAACAAATCTATACAAGAAGGTCAGCGGTATTACATATTAGCTACGACAGGTGGAGCCGGCAAGGGCCCGGCACGCAAGCTGGCTGGAATTGCCGAATGTCAATTCGACCATATAGTGTGGATAACTATGACAGATGACGGCCCGGTCTTGGCAAATCTCTTGCTCGAAGGCATCCTGGACGACGAGCCTTGCCCACGGCAGTAAGAAACGCACCTCGTTTGCGGCGCAGGATATGCTCGAACTTACTACCTCTTGCGGACTATCACCTTGTCAATCTTGAACTGGCCGAGTGTGCTTGCTAAATTGAGAAAGTCTCCCGGCTCACCATTGCCGGCGGCAAGAGCGATATGGCCGGCGTCGTAGCCGCCTCGTCCGGTCCCCTTAAAGGCCGCGTCCAGTCCCACCCATTTACCGCCGACATACGCTTGAGTCCAGGCATGTCCGCCGAAGCCCTGAAGACCGGCAAAATCCTCCACGTACGCAATCCCCACAACCACCTGGGCCGGAATCCCAACGGCCCGGCACATCGCTGCCGTCAATACCGCAAACTCGCTGCAATCACCTTGCCTGCTGACAACAACTTCTGCCGCTGTTGCGTAGCCAACCGACAGGCTTTTGTTCTCAATATAATCAGCAACAAACGCTTCAATCCTTTTGATGGCCTCTGCCGTATCATTCGTGCGGCCAATCGCACGACGGGCAAGGTCAATTATGTCTTTGCGGTCGCTCTGTAGATATCTTGTAGGCCTGGTGGCCTCAAGAATAGTCTTGTTACTGCCTTTATAAGGAAATCTTGCCCCTGTCGGTGCCGCAACGGGCTCGACCGTAACGATTACTTTGCCGTTGTTGAGTTCTTGCACCTTTTGATTGTCGTTAGAGGGTATTATTATGTTCCTCGTTTGGCCGGTTGGAACCAAATGGTAGGTAATTGACTTAACCGAGCCGAGATTACCCAACGGCTCCGGGCTGCGCACAAACATCTTATCAACTAATTCCAGCACGTCGTTCTCGCCCAATGCAAACTCCTTGGCGCAGGCGACCATCTCAATGTGCATTCCCGCTATCGGCATAACGCTTTTCTGTGTTCGCAGGTTATCGTCAACGTAAGTTTTGCTGACCATCTCGCCGGCCCCTGGCATGTGCGTCTTTGTTGTCACCTCTGTTAGAGCTACGACACGGCCTAAAAGGTCAACATTTTGTTTCGACCCAATTTGTATTTGGGCCTCAAGGACCTGCATGATGCTCGGGCTGAATATCTTCACAGTATACGTCGAACCTTCCTTCAGGCCATGTTTCAACGTCAACAAACGCAAACCTTCAGCCATTACAGCGCCGCTTGGCCATTCAAGCGTGCTTTTCTGCTCAGCTCCCATTGACGTAGTCGTAGATTCACAACGCCGTTCGCATCCACCGTTCCCTCCAGTTTCATCGTCATAATACTCATATCTCGTGCTACTTTAAAACCAAGTGGTTTGCCATCGGTGGTCTCGATGAGGGTTTCCGTCATATTCATGGTTACCGGAACAGCAGCTCGGCTCATCGTCATACTGGCTATTTCACTGGTTATTACATTCCCATCAACTACGACTCGGCTCTGTATGGCATGGCCGATCTTCTTGCCTTCCATAAACACAGCGAAATACTCTTTTCTCTCTGACGCCGCTTCCCCTGATACAGGTTTCTCTCCTACAGGTTTCTCTGCTGCTGCCTTGTCCCGCACAGGTTCCTCTAATGCCGGTTTGGCTCGCACAGGCCGCTCTGTAGTAGCTTTTTCCGGCGGCGCAGGCTTCTCCAATGCGGCTTTTACCGTCACAGGTTCCTCCGGGCCGGTTTCCGGCTCCTTTTTGCAGCTTGTTCCTACCAATACCAATACTAAACAGACGCCAACAAGATACCGAATTCTCATAATCCAATTCCTTTCATAAAAACGCCCAGGGATTTCTTAATGGATTCACTGTTACCGACAAGTATATATCCGAAGCCGCAATTTTTCATCGCAATAATTTTTCTTCCGGCTAAAATAAGCAAAAGTTTTTTGTGGGAGCTTATGACTTTTGACGACCTCCTAAATCTGGTTTCTTCGGCCAAAGTGCCTGATATTTGCGCCGATTCCCGTCTTGTCAAAGCCGGAGGTGTATTTGTAGCCATCACAGGCACAATATTCGACGGCCACGACTTTATTGACCGGGCCGCAGCCCGCGGTGCTAAATATATCGTTGCCGACAAGCGCGGCGCGAAGTACGAGATACCGGGTACCGGTTGCGAGATTATTCTTGTTGAGGATTCTGCGCAAAGTGCGGCCATTCTGGCACAGGCGAGTAGGGGCAATCCGGCTTCAAAGTTGACTAACTTGGCCGTCACCGGAACAAACGGCAAAACCACCGTTGCGTATCTGGTTCGCTCGGTAGTCCAAAAAGCTGGCCCAAAGTGCGGCCTTGTCGGCACAATTGTTTATGATACCGGCTTGGCGAGCTATCAGGCGGACTTAACAACGCCCGACTGCTTTGCAATCGCCGACAGACAACAGCAAATGGTCAAGGCTGGCTCAAAATATATGGTCATTGAAGCCAGCAGCCACGCACTTGCTCAAAACCGCCTGGCAGGTATTAAATTCAAAGCCGCCGCATTCACTAATCTTGCCGGCGACCATTTGGACTACCACAAGACCAAAGCCGAATACCTAAATGCCAAAACCAAACTTTTTTCATCTCTTTCAACCGATGCAGCCGCAGTGTTGAACAAACAGTCCCCGGAGGCCAAACAAGTTGCTCAAAAAACCAACGCCAAAATCTTATGGTACGCCATTGATGAGCCAGCCGATATTGTTGCCCACATCGAGTCGATGGACATAAATGGAACGGCGTTCGTCCTGGAATATTCGGGCCAATCGTCAATCGTCAATCGTCAATCGTCAATCGTAACGACCTCTTTGTTGGGCCGATATAATGTTAGTAATCACCTCGCAGCGGCTGGTTTGTGCCTCGCTGCCGGTTTCGATTTGGAAACAGTGGCTGCCGGCTTGTCAGCTCTAAAGGCCGTACCTGGCCGGATGGAAAAACTCGACCGCGAGGGCGTATCCGTCTTTATTGATTATGCTCACTCGGATGACGCTTTGGAGAATGCACTCTCTGCACTAAAGACTTTCTGCAGGGGTACACTAATCGTTGTTTTTGGCTGTGGCGGAGATAGGGACAGAACTAAACGGCCGCGTATGGCCGGGGTCGCCGAAAAATTAGCTGGTTTTGTAATTGTTACCAGTGATAATCCCCGAACAGAGCGCCCCGCCGATATTATAAGCGAAGTAGTTGCCGGCTTTGAGAATCCGGATTCGCAAACGCTCATAGTTGAGCCGGACAGAAAAAAGGCAATTGAATTGGCTATAAAAACCGCCGCAAAAGAAGATATTGTGCTCATAGCTGGCAAAGGACACGAAGATTATCAGCTCATTGGCACACAAAAATTCGATTTCTGCGATAAGGCAGTTGCTGTTGAATGCCTTAATAAGAGACTACAAAGCAGTGAGTGAAACATCCCTTGGTGCACATAAGGCAAGCTGTTTTTATGCTTATTTTCTCGGACGAAGATGTATTTTACTGAGCCGTCCTGGAATGTCAGCTATTGTGGAGGTCCCGATAGGCGGCAGCCTTAAAGGCATCCGCGAAAGGTGGATTGGGTATAGCCACAATAATAGGAACGCTGCTTGATTAGCTTAGAGCAGGAAGAGTGCTTACCGAAATATCTTCATCTATCTTTTCCCCTACGCAGATACTAACCTTTTCACCTCTTTTTCTATACGACGTGAAAGCCTGTCTCTATCCACGTCCAAATCATAATCCATTTGAAGGCCCAGCCAAAACTGCGGCGAATTGCCGAAATATTGGGCTAAACGAAGCGCTGTATTTGCTGTTATGCTCCTTTTGCCGTGAATGATTTCATTTACTCTTCGAGGAGACACCCCTAAATCTCGGCCAAGCTGATTTTGACTTATGTTCAGAGGCTTTAGGAATTCCTCGAGGAGCACCTCGCCGGGATGTAGAGGAGGAATTTTGTTCTTTGCCATTTTTTCACCTCAATGATAGTCTGTAACCTCTATTTCGAAAGCATTATTATCTATCCAGTTAAAGCAAATTCGCCATTGGTCATTAATACGAATGCTATATTGTCCTTTTCTTTCACCAGACAGCTTTTTCAATTTGTTGGCTGGCGGGATTTTCAAATCATTCAATGTTTTACTTCGGTCGACCATACGCAGTTTTCTAAAAGCTGTTTTTTGAATATCACGTGGCAACTTCCTGGAATATTCTCGGTGAAAGAGCTTTTCTGTTTCTTTACATTTGAAGGTTTTAATCATAAACCAATTATATTCTATAACGAATAACGTTATAAGTCAAGATATATTTTTCAAAAATCTATGATATTTTGTGTGAAATCGAAAAAATATCTCAAAATCAGATAGTCCTGTATATTCCTGTAAAAATGGCGCTTTTTGAAGCATATTACTGATAGGAGTCTGCTTGATTAGCTTATAGCAAGAAGAGTGCTTACCGAAATATCTTCATCTATCTTTTCCCAGTGTATTCCTATCCCGCTGCCGATAAGACGCCAATCTTTCCTTTCATTGTCATTAGCATCTCGAAGACGATGAAACCATTCAAGGCCAACTATAATTTCGCGCCCATCTGCGAGTGCAACTCGCAGGCAATCTTCCGTAAAAGAAACGTCCGTGGCGAGCGCTTCAACTTTGACTGGCAAAGTACTCATGCCATTTTCCCTCAATTAGATTTTCATTCTTTTGGACTAATTTTCGTATTTCAGAAAAATAGCCTCTATCCAAATTTGGCAACTTCAACTGGACGCTCAACGGCAAAGCTCTTATGATGGAGTCTGATACGTTCTACTTCATGAAGTGTTTCTGCCGTAAAGTAACTTTGCCCACAATCAGGACAGCTAACCATAGGGATGTTTTCTATCACCAGTAAATTCTTTCCTTTGCCATAGGTTTCGGCAACTCTACGAACGTGTGCTCCCTTATGACCACAAATATCACATATCATAGTCTTCTTCCTCATCCTTATATTGTATATAGAGTAATAATAACCAGTTTGTCGGTTGGACTTATCTTCACAATAACCTCAACTTTACCACCGTCAACTGTTTTTCCTTTGATATGGTATTTCCATTCATTGGTTGTTTCATCTTTTTGACGTTCGAGAATTTTTCCTGTGAGGATTCCCCTTTCAATATCATAAATACTTAAATCATCATAATGCATCTCTCGTCTGGCATGGTACGTCATAATATACTGGCGCGTACGAATTTTTTCTCGCATTCGATTTAAGATTCGGTCGAACATATGGCATTCCTTTACTACGGCACATCGCGATCGGTGGTAGCCTCAATACACCTGCGGCGGATTGCCTTGCTGCTATTATAATCAGACCTTTTTGTATTATGTTTGAACTGACGATGGTTGCCACGAGTCCTAACAATGAACCAGCCATCTTTTTCAATCATTTTAATAACATCTCTTACCTTCACTTGTAAGATTATAGTATAATTTTGTTGTGTCAACAGGTATTTATCTTACTCGAATTATAGATAATAGGATTGAAAAACGAAAATGAAGAATTTTTCGATAGCGGATTTGTCCGGAATAATAAAAGCGCATCCGATGAATCGAGTATCGAGAATCGAGTATCGAGAATCGAGTTTTACCGGCGTCAGTACCGACTCGCGAACTGCAAAACCTGGCGACTGTTTCTTTGCTATTGCTGGTGATAACTTCGATGGCCACAATTACGTCGAAGAAGCTTTTGCCAAAGGTGCTGTTTGTGCCGTAGTCAGTGAGGGTGTCGAAGGCGCACCCGTACTCAAGGTGGATGATACTACAAAAGCCCTTGGTGATTTTGCCCGGCATTACCGGCGGAAGGCCGGGTACAAGGTAGTTGCTATAACCGGCTCGGTAGGCAAAACGACGACGAGGCAAATCGCTTATCACGTTTTAAGCCGGCATTACCGTGTGTTTCAGGCGCCGAAAAATTTCAACAATAGTATAGGCCTGCCTTTGACACTTTTGGGTGCCGACCCAGAGGACCAAATCGTTATCGCGGAGCTTGGCAGTAACTACCCCGGCGAGATCGCTTACTTGACTCGAATCGCTCTGCCTGATGTGGCCGTTGTTACCAGCGTTCATCCCGCCCATTTAGCCGGTTTCGCCTGTTTGCAGACGATTATACAGGAAAAATTATCCATAGCCGGCGGTTTGCAGCCCGATGGTGTTTTGATAATCAACGCTGATTGTGACCAGCTGGTCAGTGCCTGCCGGGCAAAAGGCACCGGATTTTGCACTTTTGGCAAATCGGATGGTTGCCGTTGCCAGGCACGCAACATCACTCATGCGGGCTTCGGCAGCCGTTTCACCATCGATGGTAAGCAGATTTATTTGCCGTTGGCCGGCTCGGGAAATGTCGAAAATGCGCTTGCCGCCTGGGCTGTTTGCAGCCAGTTTGGTCTGACTATCGAGGATTTTGCCCGCGCTGCGAAGACCCAGCCGGCTGTTTCCATGCGTGCTGAACCGCTGCAAATCGGGACGCTAACGGTATTAAATGATTGTTACAACGCAAACCCCGCATCAATGAAGAATGCGCTGGATATATTGACACATCTCAATTCAACTGGAAAGCGCCGATTGGTTTTTATCTGCGGCGATATGGCCGAACTGGGCCGACAGGCTGAGCATCTGCATGCTGAGCTGGGCGCTTCTATTGCAGCCGCTGGCGTGCACCTTTTAATGGCCGTTGGAAAATTTGCGAAAATCGCTGCCGTGGCCGCAAAAAGAACCGCCGAATACGATTTACAAACAAAATGTTTCGACGATACCCTTTCAGCTTGTAATAATCTTAAAGGTTTCATAAAAGATTACGATATAATATTAGTCAAAGGTTCGAGGACAGCCAAACTGGAAATGGCCGTCGAGAGACTAAAAGCAGCTTTTTCGTGACTCCTGACTCATCGCATCTGGCTCGTTCGGGGCACGGGGCACGGATTGCAGCCCACGAGGTACGAGATGATATACTACTTGTTATGGTATTTGCGTGCCGAAGAACGATTCCACTTTTACGCTTATCAGAACGTGATGTTTCGCTCCGTAGCAGCCGTTTTGACCAGCTTCCTGATATCGCTTTTGATTGGTCCCACTATTATTCGCTGGCTGATGCGAAAAAAAATTGGGGACCGGCCGGAGTTTCATCACGCTACACTAAACGAGTTGACCAGGGAAAAGGCCAATACTCCTACGATGGGTGGCCTGATTATCATCCTTTCAGTTCTGGTAAGCACCTTACTATGGGCGAAGTTTTACAATCCCCAGACTTCGTTATGGAACGGTTTTGTTGAGAAGGCGATTTTCTTGGTGATATGGTTTGGTTTTCTCGGGGGTGTGGACGACTGGCTAAAGCTCACGTCCGCACGCGCCCTCCCAAGCCGGACCGGCCTGAGAGCATGGGAGAAGCTCATCTTTCAAATCGGTGGAGCTGTCTTGATAGCGTCGTTTTTATACAGCGATTTTGTCAACATAGACGACGCAAAAGTATTTTGGCTCTGGCTGCCGTTCTATAAGAACCCACTTCCCTTTCCCCTCGCCGACTGGATGTTTGTCTTGATAGCGATTTTTTATATATCTGCCACCAGCAATGCCGTTAACCTGACTGATGGTATGGACGGATTGGCAGCCGGATGTGTGGGAATGGTTAGTCTGGTACTTGTGGTGCTCTGCTATGTCACCTCAGAGACGATGGCGCAAACCAGTATTACCTGGTCAGAGTATCTTTTGCTGCCGCATATACCCCAGGCCGGAGAGCTGAGCATCTTTTATTCGGCAATCTTGGGGGCCGTACTCGGCTTTCTATGGTACAACTGCCATCCCGCTCAGGTTTTTATGGGTGATGTCGGGTCGCTTCCTCTCGGGGCTGCTATGGGCTACGGGGCACTGGTGACCAGAAATGAAATTCTGCTTTTCATTATTGGTGGTGTATTCGTTTTGGAGTTGGTCAGCGTAGTTCTGCAGGTCGGCTATTTCAAATATACAGGTGGAAAGCGACTTTTTAGGTACACGCCCATTCACTATCATTTCCACTTGGCCGGTTGGAGTGAGCCGCAGGTGGTAGTGCGTTTTTGGCTCTTGGCCGCCGCCTTCGCCGCCATTGCCCTGGCCACACTAAAAATCCGCTAAAAGCGAAGCGGGTTTCGTCACCGCAGGGACGCCGTTCATCTTTCAAGAATTATGTGTCGTGATGTTCTTCGATATGGATGTGGACGTTTTCTCTGTAACTCTGCAAATCGTCGGGACCAAGTTTGCTCAATTTCCTTTGTGCCAGGAAGATTTTGATAGCGGTAATCAAACAACCCGCACCTGTAACGGAAAATACTATCGCAGCGAGTATTGCGAAAATCTCCTTCAACACGTAAATCAAAAAGCCAAAGCCGATTAGCAGCAGCCCTGTGATAAATATTCCCGCTGCAACACTTTTGGAAGCACGAGAGACTGCATTTGTGTAAAAACGAAAGCTCATATTTTCAAAAAGATAATGAGCTAAAGTTGGGAGTGCCTAAAGTTATAGATTATTTTTTCCACTTTAGCTCACTTTAGGCACTTCTTACACTAAACGTTTAATACATATCACCTCCCGGAGGCATCCCGGGCGGCTTTTCTTTCTTTTCGGGAATCTCGCTGACCACAGCATCGGTCGTCAGCAGCAGCGAAGCAATCGAGGCTCCGTTCTGCAGGGCAATTCTTTCGACCTTTGTAGGTACAATGACGCCGAACTCAATCATGTTACCGTATTTTTTACGCAATGCGTCATATCCGAAGTTTTTCTGTTTGCTTTCCATAACCTTCTGTGCAACGATTGAGCCGTCCAGTCCGGCGTTTTCAGCGATTTGCTTAATCGGCGCCACAACCGCTCTTCGCACGATATCAACGCCTATTCTTTCATCGCCGGCGGCCTTGACCTTATCCAGAACGGCCAAAGCTCTGAGCATTGGTACACCTCCTCCCGGCAGAATCCCTTCTTCCGCCGCTGCCCGGCAGGCATGTAGTGCATCTTCTACACGTGCCTTCTTTTCCTTCATCTCCGCCTCAGTCGCCGCTCCGACATTAATCTGTGCCACGCCACCTACTAATTTTGCTAATCTTTCCTGAAGTTTTTCAATGTCATAGTCGCTGGTGGATTTATCAATCTCGTTTTTAATCTGTTCTATCCTGCCTTTGATGGCTTCGGTACTGCCGCCACCTTCGATAATGGTAGTGGCATCTTTGTCGATAGTAATTCGTTTTGCTCTGCCGAGCTGTGTCAATTCGATGTTCTCTAACTGCAGCCCAAGGTCCTCAAAAATGGCCTCACCGCCGGTCAGAACCGCAATATCGCTCAGCAGCGCTTTTCGCCTGTCGCCAAAGCCGGGCGCTTTCATAGCGGCTGCTTGAAGAACACCACGCAATTTATTGACAACCAGCGTGGCCAATGCCTCGCCCTCAATGTCTTCGGCGATGACCAACAGCGGCTTGCCTTGTTTGGATACCTTCTCAAGTAGTGGAACAAGTGATTTTATCGAGCTGATTTTCTTTTCGTGCACCAGAATGTATGGCTTTTCCAGCACGACCGACATATTCTCCAGATCGTTAATAAAGTGCGGGCTGAGGTAACCTTTATCGAACTGCATCCCCTCGACCAGCTCAACCGTTGTTTCCAGTGATTGGCCCTCTTCTACGGTGATAACTCCGTCTTTGCCGACCCTGCCCATCGCCTCAGCCAGCTTTTTGCCGATCTCAGCATCCTGGTTCGCTGAGCAGGTTGCTACCTGTTCGAACTGCTTGGCGGAAACAACGGATGTGCTCATCCTGTGCAGTTCTTTCACGATTGCATCGACGCCTGCTTCGATACCCCGTTTTACCTGCATTGGATTAGCGCCGGCTGTGATGTTTTTGAGGCCTTCATCGAAGATACTCTCAGCCAGAATTGTTGCCGTTGTTGTCCCGTCGCCGGCAACGCTCGATGTCTTCGAGGCCACTTCCTTGACCATTTGTGCGCCCATATCCTCGTAGGAATCTTCCAGCTCAATCTCCTTGGCAACCGTTACACCATCTTTGGTAACGGTAGGCGAGCCGAACGATTTTTCCAAAATCACATTCCTGCCGCACGGCCCGAGTGTGATCTTGACCGCCTTTGCGAGTTTCTTCACACCCTTTTGAACAGCCGCGCGTGCTTCACTGCCAAAAGCAATTTTTTTAGCTGCCATTTCTGTATTTCTCCTTTTCTTTGTATCTCTGTCGTATTGCGTTCTCGTTTTGTGCGATGTCCGCCGCGCACAACGCACTACGTATTAAAGTTTCGTTTCTTACTTTTCAATTATTGCCATAATATCCGACTCATCCATAATCAGATACTCCTTGCCCTCTATCTTTATCTCTGTCCCGGCATAGCTTGTGAAAAGCACATTCTGCCCCTTTTTCACCTGTACTTTTTGGCGTGTTCCGTCGTCGAGCAATTTCCCCTCGCCGACACTTACGATTTTACCCCTTTGCGGTTTTTCTTTGGCGGTGTCCGGCAGGACTATCCCGCCGGCGGTCTTCGTCTCTGCCTCGAGACGTTGAACAAGTACTTTATCTGCCAATGGTCGAATCTTCATTTTGACTTTGCTCCTTTCAAAAAGCCCTTTTTCTACTCTTTACTTGCCTTTTTTCGCTATCTTCGCAAATTATAACTATTCTGCGAAAAGGTCGCTATTATATTTTTTTATAAACAGTTTGTTCAACTGCTGGCGCAGAATATTCATATCAACCGGCTTTTCAATGACGCTGAAGACGTCAAGTCGCAGGGCCTTGCTGAGCATTGATTCGCCCGCAGCGCTTGTCAGCAGGATGCAGGGCAGCAGCGGATAATCCATTCGAATAATCTTTATCGTCACAAGCCCGTTTGATTTTTCCGAATCCATATCCACAATTGTCGTATGAATTCGTCTTTGCTCGATAATATTAACAAACTCGCCTGCGTTCTCGGCCATCAGCAGATTAACGCCTCTGGGCTGAAAAAGGTCGCGCAGCGCCTCCGGCCAGCCCCAGTTGGCGCCGCTGGCCAGAAAATTGACTTCCTCAAGTTTTGAAAAATTCACAACCATAGTCGTATATAATTTGGATAATGGTTGCAAATTGTGTGCCAGATACTTCGCCGCAGGCCCACACCTCCATAAGCGTTTGCTATAAATGAGCTTACATTACAGAGAGGCGCACCGGCCAATCTGGCAAAATTGCAGATAATCCCGGTTTCTCTGCCAGCCTGGCAGGTTTGTTGCTTTTTTCCCATTTTTTTTTGACGCCGCCAAAAGGATACCGTAACCGGCATTTCTGTTATCAACATCCTGCTCCTCGGATACGCCCTTATAGCGGCAGGGCGGGACCTGCCCTGAGCGCAGTCGAAGGGTTGCCCCACCATTATTTCTTATAAAAACCGCGACGTTTCACGTCGCTTCAATATCGGTTAGCCCCCAGTCCTGTGCAGTGGGTTTCTTTTTTGTTATTTCACGCCACCACGTGGCGGGGTTGCCTTTTTATATAGCCCCCACCCCTGTGGTGGGGGGATTTGTTGTCCTTGTTACCCAGTCCTGTGCTGGGGTTCATAATTACCACCAATCCTCCGGGCGGGGTTCTTAAGGGGTGCTCCGACCGGGGGTGCACACGCAACAAATGTCATTCCGACCGAAGTCCCCGTTCTTGCTTTCGCAAGAAAGCACGGGGACGAAGCGGAGGAATCTATTAAAAAATGTCATTGCTAGGAGCAAATACTTACGTGCCTATAAGGCACCAGATCTCAAAAATCGTTTACGCCAACATGGTAACCATCCATTGCTTTACAAAGAGACTTTTCAAAATAAACATCAAGCTGCGCGAAGAGAAAGGCAGATTAAGGGCTTCTCAAGAGCAAGGAAACAAGACTTAATCAAAGGAATAACTATGTGAGTTTACACTGAGCTTCGGATTTTACCTTGATTAAAACCGGAGCGAAGTGAGTCCTGCTCGGAAAGCTCCTAATGTTTCTCTATCAGCAGGGCTCGAACAATACAAGAACATTGACATTGTATCTCCAGCAGACTAAATTGATAACAAAAAGTGCTGTAGATTGCAGGGTGCGATATTTCGCAACACCTTGACTAAATATGAGACAGGAAAATTGAAAAGAAGAAAGATTTGCAGTTGCATGTATTTGGAAATAATCAGCGGCGGGCTAAAGACCCACCCTGCGTCCAAAAACTACACGAGGTGACAGAACGAATTTGTAAGGAAAAGATAGAATCGTTTGTTTAGACACCGATAGATACTGATTAGCACCGATTCTGGCAGATGTTTGTGGGAGAATTTTCATAGTGTTTGCGTAAATGAATATAATTGTGTAGGATATGCGACAAAATATATGAGAGGATGCTAAACTCCGAAATTCGACGAATGCTATGTCCGTTGCAAGTGTACAACTGATTAAAGATTTTAATCTTAAAGGTGTATCTGCGCCTGAATTTTTTCGTTCAGCCGAGGACATTGAAAAATATGCCGGTCGTCATCCTTACTCCCATCTTATGAGACGAGCATGGGAAGCAATGCATCTAAACGGCATACTCTGTGTCGATGACATACCGACGGTCTATTTCAAGGAAGTCAAACGTATTGATTCCCTTAGACAGCGAGAGCGTTACCAGAAATTCTGGAATCAAGGGCTTGCCACTCTTTTAGTAATCAGTAGCCCTGACGAAGTGCAGGTTTTTTCAAGTCTGGCCGAACCGGTAAAGGAAGATTCAGTTATCGAAGATGAGCATAGGCTTGTAGAGATACTTGATTCGACAGCTAAGGTGCTTTTTGTACGCAGGGTTCAGACAGGACAGATTTACAGGGACAATCCAGACAGTTTCCAGCCAGACAAAGCTGTTGATAGGTTTCTTCTCAGAAATCTAAAAAAGGCACGTGATCAGTTGCATGAGCATAGTGAACTGAATTACGAAATTGTGCACGCTCTTCTTGGTCGTATTATTTTTACTTGCTATCTCGTTGAACGCGATATTATCGATGAAGAACAATTCGACAAAGCTGGTGCAAAAGGAATAAAAAATCTTCGCGAGTTGTTTACAAAATACAAGGGTGATAAAGCAAAGAATATTCTTTATGATCTCTTCGCTCTCTTGCAAAAACATTTTAATGGAAGTATGTTTGATGATACACTCGAAGATGAGCGACCGCTGGTAGATAAAGGACATATAGAAATACTCCGTAGATTTTTGAACGGGGAAGAATTAGACGAAAATCAATTGACATTTGATTTCTGGGCTTATGACTTCCGTGTAATCCCCGTTGAGACGATAAGCTCTATTTATGAGGAGTTTCTCGCTGCAGAAGACGAAAAAGAGCAACGTAAGAGCGGGGCTTATTACACACCAAAATATCTAGCGGAGATGGTCGTTAATGTTGCTGTTGACGGCTGGAACACACTTTTAGGGAAAAAGTTTTTGGATCCAGCATGTGGGTCAGGCATCTTTTTGGTAATACTTTTTAACCGTATTGCAGAGCAATGGAGACGAAAAAACCCGGGAGTATATAATATTACCCGTACTGAGGCACTTCTGGAAATCATTTCCGAAAAACTGTGCGGTGTTGATGTCAATGAAACCGCTTGCCGTATTGCATGCTTTAGTCTTTATCTGGCATTTCTCGATCAGCTCAGACGAAGGGATATCCATGAACTGGAGCAAAAACGAGGAAAAGTGCTGGATAATTTCCTCGCCCTTAAAGAAAATAATTATGCAAACACAAAAACTCCCGTAATCTTCGAGGGGAACTTTTTTGATAATGGTGTACCTATAGAAAAATCTTTTGATCTTGTCATAGGAAATCCACCGTGGGTAAGCAGAGGCAAGGCTTCTGATACCAAAGCATTTGAATGGTGTTTAAGTGAAAATAATCCATATCTTAAAGATGCTCCCAGATCAAAAGCAGATCGCAAACAACATTTCCTGCCGGCCAAACAGATTGCCCACGCCTTTATGTGGAAATCACCGGTACACCTGAAAGCTAACGGAAAGTCGTGCCTTGTTTTGCCGACGAAAGTCCTTTTCAATAACAAGACCGACAAATTTCAAGCAGGCTGGTTTTCAAATGTTACAGTCGATAAGGTTATTCAATTATCCGACTGGCGACATATCCTCTTTGAAAATGCTGATTGCCCGGCAGTGATTATCAAATTCACTCCCCAAAAGCCGGAAGAAGATTATTCTATAAAATATGAAGTACCAAAGGTAAGTTCTTATGACCCGCGAAGAGGAGTTATAGACATTGTACCCGAAGATCGTAAAAACATACGACTGTCCGAGATACAGGAATCCTCGCACAAAAAACAGATATCCGTAGTCTGGAAGAAAAAGTTCTGGGGAACAAATCGAGATGTTCATCTTGTCGATAGATTGCTTGAAATGCCGCGTTTAGGCGATATTGTTGGAAAGCCTGAAAAACCAAAACAATTTATATCGGGTCAGGGTTTTCAGCCATATTTACCTGAATATTATGAAACAATTGATGGTAAACTTCAACCTGTACTTAAAGAAAATGGAAAAGAAAAACATGGAAAACCCAAACCAATTTGGTGGCCAAAGAAACACCTTTATATAAACACAAGAAATAAAGGCATCAATTTGATACTTACAAGATGGAATTGTTGCGAATTCGGGAGATATGAATTCGAGAAAACTTTTACCGAGCTTCGTCGCAGTCCAGATAAATCAATTTTTAAGCCCCCGATGGTTCTTGTTAATCAGGGCTTTTCCAGGAAAGCTTTCTGTGACTTCCCAGTACTTTTTCGTGCCACATTACAATCAATTACCAGTAGCAAAGAAAATGCAAGTGAAGAAGATAGAAAACTATTGATGTTTTTATCTGCGGTATTAAATACTACTCTTGCTGATTATTATTCTTTTCATATTTCTGCCAACCTTGGGATAGAAAGAGATCTTGTTCGCCTAGAGGAAATAGAATTTTTACCATTCCCCCTTCCTGGAGACACTTATGATCCGCCAAGGTCACGCAGGATAATAGACCAGATAGCCAAGCAGATGAGCTGCTTGAAGGCATCTATTGAGAAAGAGGATATGGGATGGGAGGAGAAAGTAAAAGCAGCCATGCAGGATATTGAGCGACTGGTCTATGAGTATTATGGAATTTCCGAACGTGAGCAAATGCTTATTGAAGATACTGTTAAAATCTTCAAACGGAGTATGATGCCGACATCAGCAAGTAAAGAAGTGCGAACTATAAGAAAGCCTACGCCGGATGAACGCAAAGATTACGTGGAATTGCTTTGCGGGATATTAAATTCGTGGGCGAAACGAAGCAAATTCAGGGTGAATGGGAAAGTTGAAGTTTCAAATATTTTAGGGACATCCGTAGTTACTCTTTGTAAATCTGAGAAATCTAAGCCTTTCCAGCAAAGTCAAACATCTGATGAATTACAAGCGGCCTTGAAAAGTATTCAAGAAGCCCTTCCTGAAAGGAAGGGTAGGTTTACATATCATCGAGGGTTGAAGGTTTTTGACAGAGACAATCTCTATATTGTCAAGCCGCTTGCATTGAGGCATTGGACGAAGACGGCAGCTATCAATGATGCTGATGAGATAGCCGCTGCAATACTATCTTCAGGGAGGGATAGTTGATGGTAATGGGGGCAGAGGCAAATGCTGTGGTATGGAAGGAGGATTTATTTCCGGAAGATCTTATTCCCGAAATATTGGAACTTGTCATAACCTCATGGGACTCTTTCGAAAAGCCTGATCGCCTCGAACGTGAAGTGTCTATATCAGAAGAATTCGTGAAAAATATACGCATTGAAAAAAATAGACGGGTCGATTTGCCATTCCATGTATGGCCGGAGGTAAACACTCTTGATACTCAAGCAGAAGATAAGGGGCGTACAGATATTCTCTTTGCATTTTTGGGTACTCCTAAAGAAGAAGTTCATTTTGTTTTTGAGTGTAAGAGATTGCGTATTCCTTATCCACCTCCATCAAAATTAGCAACTAATAACAGTGAATATGTTAATAAGCAGGGAATGATGTGCTTCGTCACCGGCAAATACAGCGGAAGTGTAACAAATGGAGGCATGATTGGATATGTCATGGATGGCAGGACAGAAAAGGCGATCCCCTCTGTTGGGATACTCATCAAAAAAAAGAGGCTTGCCCTGAAGTTAGCTGAAGATACGGGCCTTGAACGTTCTTCTGTAATGGGGGACTTGCAAAACGTTAGAGAAACAAGACATATATTGAATGAAAGAAAATTTACAATCCATCATATATTTCTCGCTGTCTGACTTTTCTATTTGTGCTTTGGAATAATCAGGTGTCCTGCCATAATTCTTTCAACTAACGACTACCCAACCCCGCACTTGCCGTCAAAAACAAAATCCGTGAAATCTGCTTGCCCCCTTTTTTAGAGTGCCTTTCACTCTAAGGGTCTTCCGCCGCCTGTAAGACAGCGCTATTTATGTGCTAAAAAAGCACTTTTTTGGTCATTTTTTTGCCTTTTTTGTGCATTTTTTGCATTTTCGGTGGCTAAAAACCTCAGCGAGCTCTCCGTTCTCCGCGGTAAATTTTTTCCATTTTTTTGTTGGTTAAATCTTTTATGCTCTTATGCTCTTATCCTCTTGTGCTCTTATGCACTTGTGCCTTCGTGGTAAAAAGTCTGTGTTAGTCCGTGTTTCTTCAACCAAAAACGCTCATACCTAACGGCCAAATCTGAAAAAAATAAAAAAATTTTAACTGCTTTATTACCAATAACTTAATCCTGTAAATCCTGTCAAAAACAAGCCATTTTTCGCATCAAACGCGCACATTCGCCCATTTATAGAGGCGCTTCTTTTTTTTACAGAAGGCCAAATAGAAGGAAATGGTGATTGGTATATGGCCAATATTTAACTACCAACTATGAACTACGAACCACGAACTACAAGCTACAAGCTATGCAAACCGCCTAAACTCCCCAAAATCCACAGCCTCCCGTCACACCTGTCATTCCCGCGCAGGCGGGAATCCATTACGACATACGCTATACGCTATACGAGCATCGAGGATCCAACTTTAGCTCACTTTAGGCACTTTAGTTCACTTTTCACTAATTTCCCCTCTACATTTGTAGTGAGCGCACTACAAATCGCTCATTTTATGCAAAACAAACCCAATTTCCAAAAAGCCCAAATGAACGTAAATATGGTATTAACAGTGGATTATGAAAAAAAGACACTTGGTGAACGTGGGAAAAACAAACCCAATTCAAACCCAATCAAACCCAATTCTCTGCCGTAAGGCATCCTGGGGGAAAATACGTGCACCCCGTTAGAAATTCCAGAGGCGACAAAAATATCTGGGAAGAAAGGAAAATATTTTCTAACGGGGTGCAATTTGTGAGGGCACCCGCCTTGCGGGAATCCAGGTCCGTGATTAAAATTAAATATATGAAACCTCATTTTGAATATTCAAAGTTGATTACACTTTTCTATGCCTCCCGGCCGAAGTTTTTAGTCGCGAGCGCAGCGCCAGTCTTGGTTGGCTCTTGTCTCGGTTGCGCCACTGTCGGCTCTTTCAACTGGCCGCTATTTATCCTGGCGATGCTGGGAATAATGGCAATCCACTCAGGTGCGAATATGGCCAACGATTATTTCGACCATCTTTCCGGGAACGACTGGGCCAACAAAAATCCCACGCCGTTTTCAGGAGGCAGCCGCTACATCCAGGAGGGTATTCTTTCGCCTAAAGCAATATTGCTCACCGCCCTCGTTGCTCTAACAGTCGGTTCGGCGCTCGGAGTGGTTATTATCCTGCTGACGCGGAGCGTTTTTATTTTGACTCTCGGCCTTGTCGGTCTGCTCGGCGGCTTTTTCTACACCGCTACACCTCTTAAGCTCGGCTACCGTTGTGTTGGAGAGCTTGTCATTGCGCTATTGTTCGGCCTGTTGCCGGTATATGGCTCATACTATTTACAGACGCGAGTGATTGATGCCATTCCGCTCCTGCCCGCGGCTATAGTCGGCATACTAATTTTCCTGGTAATTTTCGTCAATGAATTTCCGGATTTGCAAGCCGATGCCGCGGTGAACAAGAGAACGCTTGTAGTTCGTCTCGGCGTCCCCGCCTCTGTTTGGATTTACCGAGTCGCAATGGCTGCGAGCTTTCTAATTGCGGCGGCTATGATGATTTACCATTCGATGTTCTTTGCAGGATTGTTTTATCTGTTAACATTACCGATTGCCGTCTTCGCGATTAAGTTTGCGAGCAAAGAAGATTTAGCCAGGCCCGGCCAATACCGCGCCAGTCAAATCACGGTCCTTTTGCACGCAGTCGGCTCCTTGGCCCTTACCCTTGGCTTTATCGTCACCGCCCTGCGCAGCCCGGCAGTCTAAGTTAGGTGTCCCTCCTGGACTTGCAGCAAATCAATGAGCGTTTTTTCCTTGCTTTTAACGCCGACGGCAATATAAACTTTGCCGATTATTCATTCTTAGCCAAACACTTCAAGAACCAAAATTGCAGCCAATCAAACTGCTGCGCCGGCACCGACCTTAATAACGACGGCTCGGTAGACTCCTATGATTTGGCTCGACTTCTCGAATATTGGCTCCGCGGTATTGGCCCCTAACATATTTGACTGTACTCACCAAATCACCACCCCGGAGATTCTGCGGATTTGTCCCAGTGAAAGATCCTCCAATAATTAACGCGTACAAGCCACTGCTTTCTAAATTCCTTTTCCCTCTGTCATTCCCGCGGAAGCGGGAATCCATTTTTGATTTTTACATTGTATTTTTGAGCATTACATTTTGATTTTTAACTTTTCTATGCCTGCCCCATGAGATAGTGAAACGTTATCTCACTGGGGTGGAAAGCTCACCTGCTGTCATTCCGAGCGCAACGAAGTGAAGCGAAGAATCTCAATTTCCCTAAATTTAAGTAAATTAATTAATAAAATAAAAAACCAATCCCACAACTCTCATCTTCAATAGTTTTTAGATTGTATTAAATACTGGGGGAGAGGTTGAAGAAGGAAATGGTTGGGTGAGCCAGGGAGTTTGTATAAGTTGTTGAAATTAAAGAGCTACGAATTTTTGAGGAGGCCGGCAGAATAGTAGCATTTTTCAGCGACCCTACGAACGCTTGACAAGTACAATGTGTCCCAATCACAAAAAAATCCACTTTCCTTATATAAAAAACTGGTATGATTACGTCATATTAGTAGCGAACGTTCGTTTTTGGATTAAATAAGGTTCAAGATTGGGGACGGCGGTTTATGTTGGAAGAAAGATTACTTCTTTGGAAACTTAAGCATGGAGACAAAGACGCTCTCCGCACAGTCTACGAGAAGTATAAGGATGATCTGCGAACTATTGCCGGTTCAATGCTGCGTGACACGTGTATCGCAGAAGATATCCTGCATGATGTTTTTGTATCTTTCGCCCAGAAAGTCGGGCAGTTGCAAATTAAAGGGAGTTTGAAGAATTATTTAACAACCTGCATTGTCAACAGAGTACGTGATGAGTTTCGCCGTACAAAGCCCAATATGATAGAACTTGATAAAGCCGAACCGATCAGCTCACGTTTAAGCAGCTCTGACAGCCGGATTATCGCTGACGAAAGATTGCGACTATTGACAGATGCTCTGGTGTCAATTCCGTTTGAACAACGAGAGGTGGTCGTGCTGCATCTTAAGGGCGGAATGAAGTTTAGAGAAATAGCACGAATACAAAAGACTTCGGTGAGCACGGTTTGTGGCAGATACAGATACGGATTAAAGAAACTAAAGCTGTTTTTTAATGGGGAGCATAAAAATGAATCCCACTGACAACATAAAAAAAATGATTAAGGAACTGATTTTACCCGGGACTAAAGCTGCTGATGATCGCATTCTTAACGATGCTTTGAGCACTTTCGAACAAGCTGGCCCGTATAAATCGACTAGAATCAATCCGCAAATCAGAATCTGGATAAAGAGAGCTGTCGCGGCAGTCATTGTGTTCAGTATATTGATCCCCCTTGGCTATGGAGCCTCCAGGGTCATAAGAAAACTTATGATTAAACCTGCATGGAGAGGTGGATTTGTGAGGGACTTTAAACCGGATGAGGATATACATTTTGATTTGAGGGTAGGGACGAAGGAAGAGCCGGAAATTGTATTTGGCCGGAATATCAGGTTCTTTGTGGAAGAGGGACAACTGTTAGGAACGCTTAGAAGCAATATCAGTTCCTGGCCGAAATTTAAATGGCGTACGACTATTGACCTGGTGGACGACATGGGCAACAGCATAGCCTCCGCGGAGCAGGTTCGTGAAAATGGTGGAATTAAATATCAAGGCTATCGGCAAGAGTTTGACCATAACATACATTTCTCGCTTGGGCCGTGGGACGATGTTTTGCAGGAACAGCTAAAAACAATAAGCGTCAAATATGAACAAGTGTCCGAAGATATTGCAACCACGCCCGATGCATGGATAGAGAGCAGCAAGTTGAAAGTAGTGCATGGACAGGTTACCGATGCGGATGGCCAGCCAGTCCCAAATGCTTGGGTTATCATAGGCGAGAAAAGAAAGAAGGGACAAAGGTATGTTGGAACACGAGATGTGTGCACAGACGGACAGGGATTCTATAGTTTTGATGAGATAAGAGGGCCATACATAGTTCGCGTTATTGTTTACGATGAAGATCCTGCCGGCCAGGATTATTCTCACCAGTACAAACGACTGAACAGGACACTTCATGGAACACAAAAAATCGACTTTAAGTTTGAAGAGTTCCCACAGGGTACGGCAGTTCTGACAGGACAGATAGTAAAGCCTGACGGATCGGCAGCCACTGAATTTACAGTTGATGTCCGAAACGAGGTTGACTGGAAGGATTATTCGGGACAATACCTTTACCAATTCGGTTTTAAGAAATACTTTGTCAGTCCAGATGGCAGATTCGAAATTTCCGGGCTGGCCTCGGGTATATTCTCAATCAGAATAAACCTGACTGGAAAAGAAGTTGAGGGTGTAGAATTTAACTTGAAGTATACTCGGAAGGTCTGCGAATTGATGGATGGCAAAATAACAGAGGTCACTAATGAAACGGCTGTAAAGAAGGTAGTAAAGCCGGTATTGGATGAACGGGTATATTACTACGGTCAAATTCTTTACCAAAACGGCAAGCCCGCCGTTCTACCAACTTCCCCCTGGAAAGGAGCAAAGGTCTACGTTGAGTTACGCTCCACACCAACTACGTCGCTGGGAGTTGAAGGTATAGTCGATGATCAGGGATATTTTGCGATTTTACTGACAGACAAACAACTTGAGAAGATCACAACGGGCGAGTATTCAATTAAGATATATTATCCATCTTGCCAAGATGAATTTACCAGTTATCCCATTGGGACATTTCCAGTAGAGATGTTGACTCAAAATCGCGATACTTCAAAAGGATACAGACTGCCGCCTGACGGCATGTCGGTAGAATTCGAAAATCTTGAGCAAATACTAAAGTCGTATGACATATTGTATGAATTGGGCTCTGTGTTGCTGAAGTGGAGCGGCAGGCACAGCGGCAGATTCCCGGATAATTTAAATTTAAATGAGGTGGTCTCATTTGCCGACACTGAAACGTTAACATGGATTATGGAGAATGTTGAATATCAGGCTGGCGGAAGAACAGGGCCTGAAGTTGAAATATTCCCCGTTGCTTATGATAAAACTCTGCTTGAGAACATCAATGGCACACACGTGTTATTTTCTAATGGAGATGTTAAATTCCTACGGCGGAGAGAGGTTGAGATCATCGATAGCTACTGATAAGACCTGAAGGCAATAACATCAAACAACCTTGTCTTACTCAAAAATAGATCTGACGACAAAGTTAAGTGATTTTCAAGGTTGGTTCTCCCTGATACTCCTGTAGAATCAGTTCTCAACGGTTAAAGTTTTACACTCCCAAATAAGTTGAACTACTCTCATTCGGCTTAGCATGTAGATACCTACCTGTCGTCTTGAGCAGAAAGGATATGGCTCTGACGGTGATATTGTCGTAGACATATCTGCACCTTACTGGGAACCGCCATACTTTGACTGATGGTCAGCCTGGATAGGCTTGAGTTCAAGATTTGCCCAGTTTTTCAGGCTTGCCTCATTGTTTGAAACAGGTCGGTGGAACCTGCTCCCAATTATCCAGAGGCCATTGCTTATCTTCTTCGAAGTATTTATCGTCAGGAGTTACCCTACTCGGCAGGTTTTCAGTCCTTCTAATGAAATCAGGAGAACTAAATATCGTAATGGGGTTTTCATAATACAGATTTGCTATCTTCAACGTATTCATATTCTTTGGGTCTGTTACTCTTAGTATATAATGCTCTATCCTTCAATTTTTCTTACAATTTCAACTCCGTTTAATGTATTAAAAGCATCAATTTCCGCTTTCGAGACGTCGGGGGCAAACTTAACAATGAATTCATCCGTCGTGACTATTTCACTATGAGGGAAAACGAAGATTGGAAAAGCACCCTCTACTTCTGCTCTGCTGTTCAATCTCCTTATTGTTTGAATGACATATTTTTCTGTTGCACCATTCAGTAAAGGCAAAATAATCAACCTGAAGGTCGGCAATTCCCCTCGTTGAGAAAACGATCCTAAACCCGGTTCGGATTCTACGACAGCTTTTTGTTCCTCTATTGTTAATCCTTGCTTAAATCTCACTGCGATCTTCTCTTTGGATAATGTCAGCGCATACTTACGACCACTTGAATAATAGTAGAAATCAGGATCTTGAGCACCTGCGGTTACTAATTTGGAATTTATTATCAAAATTAGTGAGCAAAGAAGAACCAAAGAAACAAATGAAGAAATAAAATATCTCTTTTTTTCCCTTTTTCCCATCTTGCCACAACTCCCTTCGTTAAATGTTACTTATATTTAAGCTGTTTTGGCCCTGCTAATATACTACAGTAATATCTACAGAAACACGGATATGTATCTCCATTGGAGGTTCCGGGCTCATTCTATATCCATCTACAACTCCTGTAATTCTATATGTCCCCGGCGGGGCCTGATGGTAATCTCGACAATCTCCCGTCGAGTTCATATGAAATTGCGGCCAGGGCGCTCGCCATTCCGTAGATTCGCCCGGCTGCAATCTTAAACCTCCGGGCCCCGGGAGGGAAGGAATCTCCGAACCGACGCTCCAGATTGGTCTGAAGCTCTGTCCCTCTTTTACCTCAACAAGAATATCCCGCACATAACCCATACCACTAATCCGCCATTGCTCGTCCGTCAAATTAGTAATTCTATATAGTATCTCAGTATGTTCGCCCAATTCGTAAATGGATTTGTCCGTTTTGACATAATATTCTATCCCATCTTCAATAATCGTTTTAGAATTAGCAGCCCCTCTATCCTCCAGCCAATGGAATGCCATAAAGGCAAGGTCTTTGAAATTGACTATGCAATCGCCGTTTATGTCGCCTGCAACGAGCGTTTCGCAGACCGGCTGGCCAAAGTATGACTTACTGGCTTCAACTGTGCAGCCGTATGCTCCCATATTAATCACGCCGCCATTAGGGAACGGCTCTAAACCAACAGGACTATTTGTATTTCCTGCATCAATACAGGGACTCGTCACCTCGTCTTTCGTCCATCGTCCCTCGTTTGCATCCCACCTCCCTGCCTGGGATTTCAAGTGATAATCAACATTATTTGCATCGGCAAAACAAGGGTCGACGTCAATGTTTCCCTTGCCTAGCCAGCCGCCCTGCACATCGCTATATATAATCGTAATAATCGAATTACTTTCGTTGGAGCTTTCTTCTTGGCCGGTAGGTGCACCGGGGAAGGGGGGTTCGGGCGTAATAATCGAATTATTATCATTATCGTTGTAGATTTCTTCTCCTCCATCCCATACAATACAGTTGTTGAGTCTGACAATGTTTGGAATTCGAGTATACCACCAGGAAGAGCAATATATAGCTTTTCCATATTGTGCTGAATTTGCAGCAAACGTACATTTACTGTACGTTGCGATAGCTAAATCGCAGTGGGCTGCTGCACCTCCGAAGTCAGCCGAGTTACCGATAAACATACAGTTGGTCAGCGTTGGCCTACCGCGTCCAATGAACATCCCTCCGCCCTTCACCGCTATGTTCCCAATGAACCTGCAGTTGGTCAGGGTTGCCGCCCCATGAGGCTGCCCATAGGATGTATCACTTATGCCGCCGCCTTCGGCTTTCGATACGTTCTTGACAAATGTGCACTCGCTTAGCTTCGGGCTGCTGTTGTAGAGGTTGTACATCCCACCTCCACCACCACCACCACCGCCTGCTTCATTCTTACTGAATGTGCAGTTAGTTATAGTCGGGCTACTAGAATTGTTGTACAATCCACCACCACTGCTTGCCACGTTCTCCCTGAACTTGCAACTGATTATAGAAGGGCTACTGAAGTGGTTGTACATCCCACCTCCGTCTTCGAAAGCATAGTTGTGGCTGAACGTGCAACTTGTCAGTGTGGGACTACTCCTAAAGTTGTACATCCCACCACCGCTGCGCGCAGAGTTGCCGCTGAAAGTGCAGTTGCTTATAGTCAGGCGACCGAATTCGTTATACATCCCACCGCCATAATCATCTCTGTATTGCCAAGGGCCCCAGCTATTGATATTGCCTCCAGTGATGGTCAAACCATCCAGCACGGCATTTACGTCGGTGTTGCTGCCGTTTACCACATGATAGCTGTTTTCGAAACGTGTCGGCTCGTTAAGTAAATCATAAGGATCATCTACGTCTATGTCATCACCATTCAAGTCGCCGCTGAGAATGGTCTCATAGGCCTCAATATCTCGAACATTCGGGTCTAATTCACCGAATCCGGCGTAGCCGCCGTTAATAGTCACGCCATTGACGAGCTGGAAAGTCGCCGTCCGGTCACCGCTGCCACTCGGTTCAGCTGAATTGCTATCAGGTGTATAAATGCCCTCAGCCACGTGGATTTCATCGCCTGAATTGGCGTCGGCCAGCGCATCCTGAAGGTATTTGTAGGCATCCACCCAGGATGAGCCATTGTTTGCACCGGGAGCATCAGCGTCAACTATGATTTTTCCCGCCGCTGCTGGGCAGACCATCCCCAGCAAGAATATTGACATTAGCACGCATACCTTTAAGTTTGTTTCCCCCATCATTTTACTGCCCTCATTTCTGACCAATGCGGCCATTAAATGTTCGTAATGAAAACGTTATGTCTTCGCCTGTTACAAAATGCCGAAAATTCCCCGGTTGTTCTTTGATAATTCTAATCCTTTTAAGTATTTTTGTCAAGTGCGAAGTCCGAAAATTAGCCCGTTCACACATAATCAATTGTATGACCTGTCCGTTCCGTGTCTATCGGGGTAAATACGGATATATGGATTTTTTTTACTTTTCAGCCGTTTTTATGTGATAAAACGGTGTATTTTCGCAATTTTTCGCATCTTTTTTGATTTTTTTGCCCACCCAAACAGTACAAAACCGCCCTCGGCGAGGTTAGACAATCTCCCCTCCCCCCGCACAATAACCCGTACGAAACAATAAGGCGATTCCGGCACCCCAAATGTTGATGCCAAATCTCCAAAGATTGTCTTGGATCTTGGGTCTTACGTTTTGTGTCTGTTCCTAATCCGCTTCTAAAAAATTCGTGTAATTCGTGCAAATTCGCGGCTAATTTTTTTATCAAAATTGTTATATTTTTATTGAACATTTTAAGCAGGTTTGGTATAATACAAACTGCCATAGAAATGGCAGATTAGCGGAGAACCGCACGTATCGTCCGGCACCAAATTACGGCAGCAGCCTATTTGGTGCGGGACACGCCAAAAATCATTGTTCGTAAATAGTTTTGGAGCGAAACGGAAAACCCTTAGGGGAATTACCAGTCATGAGCATCGAGAATCCAACTTTAGCTCACTTTAGGCACTTTAGCTCACTTTTCACTAATTTCTCCTCTACATTTGTAGTGAGCGCACTACAAATCGCTCATTTTATGCAAAACAAACCCAATTTCCAAAAAGCCCAAATGAACGCAAGCCGAGTTTCAACAAGGGATTACGAAAATGTGACACTTGGTGAACGTGGGAAAAACAAACCCAATTCAAAGCCAATTCAAACCCAATCAAACCCAATTAAAGCCAATAAAATGCCAAAACAAACCCAATACAAACCCAAACAAACCCAATTTCAGAGGCAAAAAATGTTCAGTGATGTCCTCAACATCAACAGGTTTACTCCACGAAATGAGCAGGGAAATTCTCTGGCTGACCCGTTAAAACCTGATTGCTTTTGTTATCTTTGCCGTTTAAACTTAATAATGATGGATCGCCGAATCATAATAAACGCAGATGATTTTGGTCTCTGTGACGGTGTAAACGAGGCCGTGGCCCAGGCCCATAGCGATGGCATACTGACCAGCGCAACGATTATGGCCAATATGCCGGCCGCCGGCAAGGCTGTCGAAATAGCTAAGCAATTGCCCACTCTTGGCGTAGGAGTGCACCTTAATCTCACTGAAGGCCCGCCTCTGTCGAAAGATGATAGTATTAAAAGCTTACTCGGCTCCGATGGCCAATTTGCTTACTCGCCGTTCATACTGTCGTTTTTATCCGTGGCAGGCCATAAAATTAGAGAGGCCATCCGGGCCGAATTAGCTGCCCAAATACAATGGGTCATTGATAATGGCCTAAAACCGACACATTTGGACTCACATAAACATATCCACGCCTTCCCCTCTTTGTTTTCCATCGTCTGCCAATTGGCAAGACGCTTTGGAATCGGCGCTATACGCTGGCCTTCCGAGCCGAAGGAGCTTTTACGAATACCCTGGCCGCTGACCGGCATAGACGGCAGGAGAAGAGCCCAAAAAATAAGGATTATGGCCAGGATAAACCGCATGCAAAATCAGGATTTCTTGAAAAATGATGCTTTTCTTGGTATTGCACATACGGGTAAAATAGACGTGAATTTTTTCAAGGCAGTCGCTTTATATAATTCGGCGGCAACTGTGGAAGTGATGACTCATCCGGGATTTGCTGACGGGCTCCACCCGGACAAAACCAGGTTGCTGCACCAGCGAAAGGTTGAGCTGGATGCCCTTTGTAGTGGAAAAACAAAACAATATTTCAAAGATGCGGGAATAAAACTGGTGCATTATGGAAAGCTCTGAACGGGTAAATACCGAACGCCTCGACTGTTCAGTAGTAGTGCCGCTTTATAACGAAGCTCTGGTTATCGAGGAGCTTTACGGCCGATTGACCGAAACAATGGGCGAAACCGGCCTGCATTATGAGCTTATCTTTGTCGATGATGGAAGCGGCGATAATACGTTGGAGCTGCTAAAAGATATTGCCGGCAAAGACGGCAGAGTCATTGTTGTTGAGCTTCGCCGCAATTTCGGCCAGACCCCCGCCCTTGCCGCCGGCTTCGATGTTGCAACAGGACAAATAATAGTATCAATGGATGGAGACCTGCAGCACAGCCCGGAGGAGATACCGGGTTTTCTTGAAAATATCGACGCCGGCTACGATGTTGTCAGCGGTTGGCGCAAACGCAGGGTGGACAATCTGTTAATGAGGAAGATACCCAGCAGGGCGGCTAACTGGCTTGCTTCAAAAATAAGCGGCGTCAACATCCACGATTTCGGCACGACATTCAAGGCGTACAGACGCGAGGTGATTGAGGAATTGAATCTTTATGGAGAGATGCACAGATTTATTCCGGCACTGCTTTCGCGAAGCGGCGCCAGAATCATCGAGATACCTATAAAGAACATTGTCCGCCCAAAAGGGGCCAGCAGCTATGGAATCTCCAGAACGTTCAGGGTCGTCTTCGATTTGATAACGCTCAGATTTCTGCTCGGGTACATCACAAGGCCGCTGCACTTTTTCGGCAGGGTGGCTTCGTATTGTATCCTTGCAGCCCTGCTGTTTAGCGCTTATATACTGTACGACAAATTCGTATATAACGTGCCGATTTTTGTTGCACACGGCCCACTGGCGGGCCTGGCCGCTGTACTTCTGCTGATTGGATTGATATTCATTGCTACAGGTCTGATAGGTGAGATGATAAGCAGAGTCTATTTTGAATCGACAGGCAAAAAAATATATTCGGTGCGCAAAGTGCATCGAAAGGAAACTTTAACAACGGATTAAGAGTGAGAAAGAAAAAGAAGCAATCACCGGTCGCCTTGATTGTCATTTTGCTGGCCGTGGCAGTGGCAATTCTTTTAGTCAGGCATTTTCATATCAAAAATTTTCACGTTATCAAGCCGGATGTCCTTTATACCAGCGGTCAGCCGCGGGGGATGGATTACACACGCCTGCTTTACAAATATCATATCGGCACTATCGTAAATGTCCGTTCCGCCGCCGAACATCGCGAGGAAAATTGGTACAACGAGGAAGTAACCTGGGTCAGAAACAATGGTGTTAAATACTTCGAGCTGCCTATCGATAGAAGCATCAACCGGGCAAATTATTTTCCTGACCAGGCAACTCAGAAAGAATTTCTGAAAATTATGTCTGATAAAACCAATCTGCCCGTGCTTTTGCATTGCAGTGACGGTAGAAAAAGAGTCTCGATGCTCACGGCCGTGTGGGCGGTTAAGGCCCAGGGATACACTGATCCGGCCAAGGTCATTGAACTTGTTCGAGTTATCAAAGAACGCCCGCTGCTCGAGGCCGAAAAGAGCTTCATTGACGGTTTGGTCAAGTAACGGGCTAAATCTTGTCGTTAGAACCACCGCTGGATTTATGTAATAGTGCCCCGCCTACAACTTCTTGTCCGTGTCGCTCGGCCTTTTCCTGCTCATAAACGATTTCAAAGTCGCCGTTGTCGAGCAGTTCGTCCAGATATATGCCGAAAGCCACGACCCACGAGCCCTTTCTGTACAGCTCATAGGCCTCTGATTTTGTCTGTATGTTGGGTACCGGTCTGCCAAAATAATGGACGAATCTTGCGGAAGCGGATTTGTATGCTATCAGTTTGTCCGAGTGCGGCACCTTTTGCGCCACCGTTTGTGTAAAAAGCCTTGACGGCTGATTGTAATTGAGGGGATTTATAAAGCCGGTATAACCGAGCATTATCAAAACAGCGATACTTACGAATAGGGCCCAGCATGCCGCAGAGGATTTGTTGGCCTGAAATAAGCCGGCAACAATCAGAACGCCAGTCAATCCTGCTGTGCTTGAAATAATTGCTGCACGAAGAACCTCGGGTATTAGTTGGCCTATAACAATAGGTAGAGTAATGAATCCTATTATTAATACACATAAGTGGGAGAACAGAAGATTCCTTGCGAATTTGTTTGTGTACGCTTTCCGGCAAAAAACCATATCTTCCAGCAGGATAGCGATCAAAACTGCCATTGCCGGTATCGCGGGGATGATATAATGCTGACGTTTTCCGCCTGATATTGTCAGAAAGGCAACATCAACAACAAACCACAGCCACAAAAATTTCATTACAGGCTGTTTCTTATTCCAAACTCTGTAAAAAGGAGCAGCTAAGGCAAAAGGCACAAAAGCCGCCCACGGTAACATAAACTGAAAGATCTTGGGCAGATAGTAGTAGAAAGGTTTGTGGCCGGAAGCGTATGCACCAAAGAAGCGGTCTACAAATTCGCGTTTCCACACAGCCAAATCCCAATTCATCCTGGAAGCGATGGCCAGCGGCCAGGGCAAAACGATAGCTAAGAAAACGACCGTCCCGATAATTGGCAAGAGTTTGGGTATTTGTTTCCACCGGTGAAACACAGCAACGTAGAAAAAAAGCGGCACCAGTACCAGAGGCAGAGGAGCAGGGCCCTTGGCAAGATTTGCCAGCCCACAACTTATCCAGAAAATCAGCATATAGACCACTTGTCTTTTGCGGTTTTTGGTGGAAACTGCTGAGTAAAAAGTTAAGAAGCACAGCATAATAAAAAAGGTCAAAACCATTTCCGGCCTGGCATTATGCGAGTAACGTGTATAACCTAACGATGTCGCCCAAACAGCCGCGGAAAGTATCGCAATGCGAAAGAAGAGCCACTGGTTTACAAAATATAGAATAGCTATAACCGACAAAACGCCAAAAACAGCGCTTGGCAGCCGGGCAGTGAATTCGTCGACCTTTCCGGTTATTTTGGCCAAACCTGCTACAAGCCAATAAGAAAGCGGCGTTTTCTCAAGGCGAGGCTCTCCATTACAGGTAGGCATGACCCAATCGCCGCTTTCCAGCATCTCTCGAGCAGTAATCGAAACAAAACATTCATGATTATTGAGCGGCCTTTCGGAAAGTGTCCAGGAGCCGGTTATTGCAGAAAACAATAATACTGCACATAGGACAAAAATCTTCGTTATCTTGGTATTGCTATGGTTGTTTTCCATTGGCGTAACTTTGCCTTGATGAATGTTTAGAGATTCAGTTTAACATCTTGATTATTTCGTCGATATCGTTCGGTGCTTCTATAGGGGGATTGCTGAATTTGCCCTGATTTTCCTTGTGGTAGTTGACGGTTACGTTTGGGTCCTTTAATGGGTGGCCAGTCAGCACACAGGCAACTCTCTCGTCAGGGGCAATGACGCTTTCGGCCCTAAGGTTCCTTAAGCCCGCTATTGTTGCCGCCGAGGCCGGCTCACATCCCAAACCGTGTCTGCCGATAATCGCTTTTGCCTCGAGAATTTCTTCGTCGGTTACAGCCCGGCAGACGGCGTTACATATATCAATCGCTCTCAGGCATTTTTTCAGATTGACCGGACGCGCGATTTCTATCGCCGAGGCACAGGTATGCGGCGAAAAGTTACGAGCGGACAAATCAGCGTAGTAATTGTCAATAATTTTTTGGTCGACTTTGCCGTTATTCCAGGCGAGCTTCTTGTTGTTGACTAAATCGGTCAGCGTATCGGCGCCGGCAGCGTTTATAATGGCCATTCGCGGTATCCGTTCAATTAAGCCGAGCTGTTTCAATTCATAAAAGGCCTTGCCAAAGGCGCTGGAATTGCCCAGATTCCCACCAGGTACAACTATCCAGTCCGGCATTTCCCAGCCCAGGCCTTCGATGATTCGATACATTATGGTCTTTTGGCCTTCGAGCCGGAACGGATTTAACGAGTTGAGCAGATATAGTCCCAGCTTGGTGCAGACATCCTGAACCTGACGCATACAGTCATCGAAGTCACCCTGTATTTGAATCGTTTGCGCACCGTAATCCATTCCCTGGCTGAGTTTGCCAAAGGCGATTCGACCTGAGCCGATAAACACCGTGGCTTTCAGCCCGCAGCTATGTGCATACAGGGCCACCGATGCCGAAGTATTGCCCGTCGATGCGCACGCGCACGAACTGACACCGGCCATGTTTGCGTGACTGAATGCCGCCGCCATTCCGTTGTCTTTGAATGAGCCGGACGGATTCAGCCCTTCGTATTGCAGATATAAACGTCCCGCCCGCATATCCGCGTATTCGGCGACAGCGTCATTTTGCTGTAGGATTGTTTGTCCTTCGCCTATGGTAACTTTGTATTTGTCGTCACAGAAATTCAACAGATCGCGGAACCGCCATACACCGGAAAAATCCAGGGGATTGCTTTTGTTTGCCCAGCGTCTCTCGAATTCGCTCAATTTCTTAGGCACCTTAATTTTGTCCCAGTTATATTGTGCATCGAGCAGCTCGCCGCAGGCCGGACACTTAAAAATGGCCTGCCCGCAGTCGAACTCGGCCCCGCAGTCCGGATTAATACACTTCTGAAAAGCAGTACCAGTCATACTCATTTTCAAAATTCCTTCTCAATCTTTACTTTCGCGGAATTATAAACAATAAACAGAACCAATGGAACAAAATTGGGTTTGATCCGGCTTCGCCAGAGGCTACGCCGCGACAAGTTGGGTTTGTATTGGCTTTGTTTTGGGTTTGTTTTGGCATTTTATTGGCTTTAATTGGGTTTGATTGGGTTTGTATTGGGTTTGAATTGGGTTTGTTTTTCCCACGTTGACCAAGTGTCTTTTTTTCACAATCCTTTGTTAATACTCGGCTTACATTCATTTGGGCTTTTTGGAAATTGGGTTTGTTTTGCATAAAATGAGCGATTTGTAGTGCGCTCACTACAGTTGTAGAGGGGAAATTAGTGAAAAGTGAGCTAAAGTGCCTAAAGTGAGCTAAA
>DUZJ01000021.1 GCA_013349615.1 Planctomycetota bacterium
CCGCATATAATTTTCTTCAAAAAGCTCCGGCTTGTTCACGAACATTAGTACTGTAATCGGGTTCACCGCAATCTGTGTCGCGTAGTAAATCTTCGGCCAGCCGGCTTTCCGCTTAGCTGCGCCCCCGCGCTCCGCTTTTATCACCTCAAACGCTTTATTCAGTTTCACAGTAGGTATCCACGTCGTTGTCTGCTTGAATATCTCCGCCGCCAAATCTAAAACACTCTGTACGTTCTTTGCCTCGGTCGCGGTCGTAAAAGCTATCGGCGCATATTTTAATCCCGCCAGCCGTTTCGTCAAATACTCCTCGTAGTCACTTGTAACAGCCGAGTCTTTAGCCAGGTCCCACTTGTTGATAACTATTATACAGCTTTTGTATTCTTCGGTAATAAACCTCGCCAGTTTCTTATCGACCTGTGAAACCGGCAGCGTTGCATCCATAAGAAAAAGCACAACATCCGCCCGCCGTATAGACCACGTCGCCCGCACATAGCTGTAAAACTCGATACTGTTAGCTATCTTGCTCTTCTTTCTTATTCCCGCGGTGTCAATAACGATAATGGTCTTGCCGTCTTTCTCGAACCGCACGTCCACCGCGTCCCTGGTCGTCCCCGGCGTCTCACTGACTATCACCCTATCAGAGCCCACCATAGCATTGACAAGTGTGCTCTTGCCGGCGTTTCGCCTGCCCACTATCGCAATCTTCATAGCAGCCTTCGGCGGCTTCGCCGATTCCAGGTGCTCGACCTTCTCAAAAACCCTGTCCAGCAGCACCGCCTTATTAAGATTATTCTTCACGGAAATACAAAGAAACTCACCGAAACCCAATTTGGAGAATTCCCCCGCTTCCGGAAAGAGCCTGGCGGTGTCAGCCTTGTTGGCAACGCCGATAACGTCCAGCTCATTTTTGCGAAGAAGCTGTGCTATCTTTTCGTCCAATGGCACGACCCCATCGCGGATATCGACCATAAACAGCACAAGGTTAGCCGATTCAATCGCCGTCCCTATCTGCTGTTCGATATGCCCGCTCAACTGGTCGCTGTCTACTACCCCGTATCCGCCGGTATCGATAAGCTCAAAATACCTCTCGTCTCTTCCAATGAAGGTACTGACGCGGTCCCTTGTAACGCCTGCTGTCGGCTCGACGATACTTATCATCTCGCCGGCCAGTGCGTTAAAGAGACTGCTCTTGCCCACATTCGGCCGACCAATTATTGCTACTGTCGGTAACGTCATAGGTTCTGTCCGTATCTAATATAAGGCTGTAGTTATAAGAAAAAGCAAGTATACCAGAATAATCCGCAATTTGAAGTCTCAATACCGACAGGGGAACATCACTTGGCAAGAATCGCCACGCCATAATTAAGATGTCAGAAGTCAGATTCTCTGTCCTCTGTTCTCTGTCCTGACGGAAAATTCGGGACTGCCAACGGTTTCCTGGCTGTCCCTGATTTTCCAAACCAAGGCTTTGACATCACCGTCATATCCGCTGTATAATCACAATCCTATTTGACAGTTAACGGAAAATTCGGGACTGCCAACGGTTTCCCGGCGGTCCCTGATTTTCCAGGGAGCCAGGCTATGAAATCCAGCAGAGTAAGCAGAGTTGTGCAGATTTTGACGACATTGCAGGCGGGAAAGAGCTATGCCGTCAGCGATTTGTCCAAAATATTTGGGACGAGCCGGCGGACGGTCTTCCGCGATTTGAAAGAGCTGCGGGCTATCGGTGTGCCGTATCGTTACGATGCCAGGACCGGCGGTTATAAAATAGAACCCGATTTTTTCCTGCCGCCTATAGATTTGAACTTGAAGGAGGCGCTGAGTCTGCTTCTGCTGATCTATAAGGCACGTAACCAGATACAATTGCCGTTCAAAAACTCGGCGCTGCTGGCCGCTCTGAAAATCGAAAACAATCTGCCTCCTAAAATCAGGCAGTATTGCAATACGGCCCTGCGAAACATCTCTACCAGGCTCAGCGCCCAGGCCCCGGTGCACCATTCCGGCGGCCTTGATAAAACCTTTGCGCAATTGCAAAAAGCCATCACCAAAAAACACAAGGTGAGTATCCGTTACAATTCTCTTTTCGACGGCAAAATTATTGACGTTCTGCTTTGTCCGTATCATCTGCTGTACAACCAGCGGGCCTGGTATGTGCTGGGCTTTTCCAGTCTGCACAAAAGCGTCCGCACCTTTAAGCTTAACCGAATCAATGAATTAAAAAATACGGGGCAGTGTTTCCTCGATGGCGACAATTTCAATTTGCAGGATTACCTCGGCAAGGCCTGGTCAATGATACCGGAAGGCAGAATCTATAATGTCAAGTTAAGGTTTCTGCCCAAGGTAGCTAACAATGTCACCGAGGTGCAGTGGCACAGTACGCAAGAGGTTACTCGCAACAGCGATGGCTCCGCCACCGTGGAGTTTCGCGTCGACGGACTCGGTGAAGTAACATGGTGGATTCTCGGCTATGGCGACCAGGTCCAGGTCCTCGCGCCAAAGGCGCTGCGAAAGAGGGTATTCGAAGCAGCTAAAAATATGGTCAATCTCAATGAGCAGATATAAATCACTCACGATGCGGTTTTTCACGGTAGTATTAGTTCTTCAATCACTCTGGATAACAAGCCATGCAGCACTGGAAAAGGCCTCTTATACTGGTACAGACAACCCAGCGTCACAAATCTCCGTACATCTATGGCTATCTCCTCAACGGCCAACTGTCGGACGTTCCAGTGGCGGCCCTGTGGTTTTTCGGCTTTTTCTTTTGACGCCAATTGCGGTTTTGGTTACAATTGGCAGTCCATTTTGGTTCTTTCGTCAGGCAGATACAGATGCAAATAAAGCATTCTATGGAAAGGGGATGGGTTATGCAAAGCGATAGAAAGATTACACGCCGGTCTTTTTTGCAAAAAGCAGCAGGCGCAACGGCGGCAGCGATTGGTTTCCCTTATATAGTGGCATCTTCGGCCTTGGGTAAGGCCGGCAGCGTTGCCGCCAGTAATCGAATTGTAGTGGCCTGCATTGGGATGGGTAATCAGGGAACGGCCCACATGGGCTGGCGTGGTGGTAATGTCCCGAATTTGAACTGGGTTGAGCCCGGAGGTTTTATGGGCAGTGCCGAAGTTCAGATGGTGGCAGTCTGCGATGTCGATGACAGATGGCTGAATCAAGCTCGTGACATCGCCAACAAATATTACGGCAATAAGGATTGCGCCACCTACAAGGATTTTCGCCGGCTTTTGGCGCGCGATGACATCGACGCGGTGGTAACTGCCACGCCGTCACACTCCAATGCCCTGATAAATATCGCTGCCGCCAGGGCGGGCAAGGATATTTACTGCGAAAAGCCAATGTCACTTACTATCGGTGAGGCCAGGGCAATGGCCGACACCGTTAAGCGTTATGGCCGTGTGTACCAAATTGGTACGCAGCAGCGTTCCGACAGGAATTTTCGCTTTGCTTGCGAGCTGGTCCGCAATGGTTACATCGGCCAGGTCAAATCGGTAACGATTGGTGTTGGCGGCCCTGCCCGTGTATGTAACCTGCCGGGAGAACCTGTCCCGGATTGTATTGACTGGGAGATGTGGCTGGGCCCGGCGCCATGGAGGCCGTTCCATCCGGGTCTCTTACGGCACGGCTGGATGGGCTATTGGGATTATGGCGGCGGTGAGATGACAAACTGGGGGCCGCACCATTTCGATATCGCGCAATGGGGCCTCGGCATGGACGAAAGCGGCCCGGTCGAAGTTGTCCCGCCTGATGGCAAGGACTTCAAGGTGCTCACTTACAGGTACGCTAATGGTGTCATTATGACTCGCGATAATGCCAATGGTGTTTTGTTCACAGGCACCGAAGGAAAAGTCGAGGTTAATCGTGGGCATTTACGCACCTGGCCGGAGAACCTCGCAAGGCAAAAAATCAAGCCCAACCAGATACACCTTTACGAAAGCAGAAGTCACCAGGGCAATTTCCTGGAATGTATTCGCTCTCGCAGCAAAACCGTTTGCGATGCAGAGATAGGTTGCCGCTCGACTACCGTTTGTCATTTAGGCAATATCGCATACCGGCTTGGCCGACCGTTGGAATGGGACCCGGAAAAAGAACGATTTATTAACGATGACCAGGCAAACCGCATGCTTATAAGACCGATGCGCAGCCCCTGGCGGCTATAGAATTAATGATTGAACTCGTTTCGTAATTGGAGAAGGGAGTTTTTATTATGAGGCAACGCCGAATTAGTCGACGAGAGTTTTTGAAGCAGGCTACATCTACTGCTGTCGGTACACTTGGTTTCCCATATTTAGTTTCGTCTTCGGCGATGGGCAAGGCTCACAGAGTTGCCGCCGGCGATCGGATTGTCATCGGTGTTATCGGAGTGGGAGGACGCGGCAGGGCTGTCATGCAAAGCTTCCTGGAGTTATCAGATGCTCAGGTCGTGGCGGTGTGCGACGTTAACAAAGAAAGATGCCAGCTCGCCAAGAGGATGGTTGATGAAAAATATAACAAAAAAGTATGTAGAACGTACCATGATTTCTCCGAACTTCTGTCCAGACCTGATATTGATGCGGTTCTCATTGCATCACCTGTATTCTGGCATGTGATAATGGCCACCGAGGCAGCCAAACAAGGCAAGGACATGTACATGGAGAAACCGGTGGGATTGAGCTTCGCAGAGGCGAAGATACTTCGTCAAACCATTCACCGCTATGGACGTGTCTTTCAGTTTGGAACGCAGCAGCGGTCGGGCCGAAATTTCCGTTTTGCCTGTGAATTGGCGCGAAACGGCAGACTCGGAAAAGTCCACACTATTAGAGTGGGCGTGCCGGCTGGAGATTTCAATAAGAAGTTCCCCCAAAAACCGGTTCCGCAAGGCTTGGATTACCAGGCTTGGCTTGGCCCTGCACAATGGTCTCCCTTTACTGAAGCTATCTTAAACGGATGGACACACGAACTAATTAGCCTGTATTCACTTGGATTTATATCAGCCTGGGGTGTTCACCACCTGGATATTGCTCAGTGGGGAAACGGGACAGAATTAACCGGGCCGACTGAAATTGAAGGTAAGGCGGTATTCCCTGATGAGGGAGTATTGGATTGTGCTAAGAGATGGGAGGTAAACCTGCGGTATCCTGACAGTGCTGCCATTCACTTCACAGATAACACAAAGAACAGGCAGGGAGTCCGTTTTGAGGGAGAGAAAGGATGGGTCCACGTTAATCGCCAGGGTATCAGCGCCTCTCCGGAATCGCTTTTAAAAGAAACGATGGGGCCTGATGAAATTCATCTGCCGGTGAGCGACAATCACAGTAAGAACTTGCTTGACTGCATGAGAACCAGACAGCAAACTGTAGCCCCCGTGGATGCAGCGGTGCGTTCTGATACGCTGTGCCAGCTAAGTGATATCGCGGTGCGGCTGGGACGCAGCCTAAAATGGAATCCGGAAAAAGAAGAATTTATTGACGACGCCCAGGCCGGCCGGATGTTAACAAGGCCGATGCGCAGTCCCTGGCATTTATGAAATTGATTATTGATTATGTAGAGTTACTATTTTGGTTAATTATGAGGTAAGGGAGTTTTTGCTATGAGACAAACAAGAATTAATCGACGAAAGTTTTTGAAGCGGGCCACAGGTACCGCTGTGGGGGCAATTGGTTTTCCGTATATAGTGTTGTCATCGGCGATTGGTAAGGCCGGCAGCGTTGCTGCCAGTAATCGAATCATTGTCGGTTGTGTCGGCGTTGGGCCCCAGGGCAGCGGAGTGATGCGCAACTTCCTTGGGCAAAAGGATGCTCAGGTAGTCGCCATCTGCGACCTAAAAAAACAGGCACGCCAAGCAGCCCAAAATCTGGTGAATAACCACTACAAAAACAATGACTGCAAAACTTACCAGGACTTTCGTGAATTGATGGCACGCGATGACATCGATGTTGTCCTTGTGGCTACGACTGACCACTGGCATGTTCTCGTGTCGCTGGCCGCGGTCAGGTCGGGAAAAGATGTATATATGGAAAAGCCGATGGGCCTGTCGGTGGCCCAGGACCAGGCGATGCGCGAGGCGGTGCATCAGTATGGTAGAAAATTTCAGTTCGGCACGCAGCAGCGGTCGAGCCGCAATTTCCGTTTTGCGTGCGAGCTGGTTTTGAATGAGCGGATAGGAAAGCTGCACACCATCAATGTATGGTCCCCCGGCAGTACATCCGGTGGGTCGCCAAAGCCTGTGCCTGAGCCGGATTGGATTGATTATGATATGTGGCTGGGGCCGGCCCCCTATGTGCCCTACACAAAGGACCGCTGCTCCAACAGGCTGTGGTGGTTTGTTTCAGATTATGCCCTTGGCTTTATCGCCGGCTGGGGGATTCATCCTGTAGATATTGCCATCTGGGGCGGCGATAACAAGGTTAAAACACCGGTGGAGATTGAAGGGACGGGCGTTTGGCCTTCGCCGGATGGTGTCTGCGACACGGCCAGGAACTGGAATATTGTGTGCAAATATGACAGCGGCATAACGATGAACTTTACAGGCGACCCAATGCCGGAAAAATGGAAAAAGCGATATGGACGAACTACTTCTCACGGGACGGCCTTCGAGGGCTCGAAAGGATGGGTGCATGTTGACCGCTCGGGTATTAACGCCCATCCCAAGGAGCTGCTCTCGGCGGAGTTTGGGCCGAACGAGATCCAGTTGACCAGGAGCGGCAATCATGTGAGGAACCTTCTGGACTGTGTGAAAAGCCGGGCTGAGACGATATCTAACGTTGACGCGGCTGTGCAAGGGGACATAATATGCCATATCAGCGATATTGCGATTCGGCTGGAACAAAAAATTAAATGGGACCCGAAGAAGGAGCGATTCGTCAATAGTGATGAAGCGAACCGGATGCTAAAACGCGCAATGCGCAGTCCCTGGCGTTTATAAAATTGATTGTTAACTTGGGAAAGGCAGGTTTTGAAATGGCAAATGTTTACATTGGGGTAAATCTTGAATTTGTACGACACGCCGATATGTCGTTTGAATTAGGAATAGAAAAAGCGGCCGAGCTCGGATATGAATATGTCGAGCCGTGGGTACACTGGGGACGCGAATTGATGAGTGAAGCGGGCTACTACGCGACTGTTTCGATGCTGGACGACCCGTTGCGGATTAAGCGGGCCTGTGAAAAGGCCGGTGTCAAACTTTCCGGCTTGTCTTCGCATACTCCTATGTGTAAGCCGGATATAAGCACCAACTATCTTAAACAGGCGGTTCGCTTCGCAGCCGAATGTGGTGCGCCGGTTGTCAACAGCGACGAAGGGCCGAAACCCGCCTGGACCACGGCCGAAGAAGACCACGTCTTGATGAAGTATGTGCTGACCGAAGCGGCGGCCGTTGCAGAGAGTCGCGGTATTGTAATCGGCATTGAGCCGCACCAGCAGTACAGCAAAAGTCCCGATGGTCTTGACAGGATTTATCAGCTTGTTAATTCTCCCGCTATCGGAATCAACTTCGATACCGGCAACAGTTACTTAAGCGGGCACGACCCAATTAAGTGGCTGGAGCACGTCAAGGATAACCTGGTACATCTTCACGCCAAAGATATTTCAATACAACAATCCGAGGACAAACGCGGCAAGGTCACCGGCACGCCCGCCGGCTGTGCCTGCGGTGATGGCGTTATAGAATGGAAAAAGGTGGTCGAGATATGTAAGGGTGCGCCGCGCGACATTGTTTTAAGCGTTGAGTGCGGCACTATCGAACAGGCCGAGCGAAGCATCAAACATCTAAAAGAATTGGTATAGTCCGTCAAATGAAGAAAGACCGTATTGGAAGAAGGCAGTTTCTGCAGCGTGCCGCAATTGGGACCGCTGCGATTACACTTGCTCAGAAATCGTCCTGGGCGAGGCGTTCAGGTAAGGAACGCCTTTCGCAAAGGCCGAATCTTGTCTTTATCTTCGCTGACCAGTGGCGTGCCCAGGCAGCAGGCTATGCGGGCAATCCGCAGGTTAGGACGCCGAACCTCGACACGCTCGCCGCAAAAAGCGTCAATTTCAGCAATGCTGTCTCCGGCTGTCCGGTGTGCAGTCCCTATCGCGCGAGCTTGATTACCGGCCGGTATCCGCTCAAGCACGGCGTTTTTCTAAATGACGTGCGGCTCAATACCGATGCCGTTTCCATTGCTCAGGCTTATAACAAGGCCGGCTATGAAACCGGATATATCGGCAAGTGGCATTTGGATGGCCGTGACAGAAGCGCCTTTATCCCGAAACAAAGACGGCAGGGCTTTAAGTTCTGGAAGGCAATGGATTGTACGCATAACTACAATAACTCCTTCTACTATGCAGATGCGAACATAAAGCTAAAATGGAATGGCTATGACGCAATCGCCCAGACCAGCGAGGCCCGGCATTACATTCGCGAGCACGCCGGTGCCGGTCCTTTCGCTCTTTTTCTCTCATGGGGCCCACCCCATGCGCCCTACCAGACGGCGCCCGAGAAATATAGGAAGCTGTTCAATGAAGCCGAAATCAAATTGCGGCCTAATGTCCCAAAGAATCTCCAGGCCCAGGCCAGAAAGGCCATCGCCGGTTACTACGCTCACATCGCTGCCCTCGATGACTGTATCGGACAAATCCTTCAGACGCTTAAAGAAACGAATCTTGAAAGCGACACCATACTTGTCTTCACTTCGGACCACGGGGACATGCTTTACTCACAGGGAGCGCAGAAAAAACAAAAACCCTGGGATGAGTCCATTCGGGTTCCGTTTTTGTTGCGCTATCCTGCGGCACTTGGCGTCAGCGGCAGAACGATAGATATGCCGCTCAATGCACCTGACATCATGCCGACGCTGCTAAGTTTAAGCGGTATCGTCATACCTGATACAGTAGAAGGGACCGATTTCTCCGCTGTGCTGAGAGGGGCCGCGAAACCGAAAGACAACGCTGCACTGATTAGCTGTCCGTCACCTTTCGGCCAGTGGCGTAGAGACCGCGGCGGGAGGGAATATCGCGGCATCCGAACTCGCCGCTATACTTATGTCCGCGACCTGAATGGGCCCTGGCTGCTTTATGATAACGAAAAGGACCCATATCAGCTAAATAACCTTTGCAACAGACCTCGACACAGCAAATTGCAGAAAGAAATGGAGGCCATTTTATCGCGGAAGCTAAGGCAAACAAATGACCAATTTCTGCCGGGCCCCGAATACATCAAGAAGTGGGGTTATGTCGTTGACAGTAGCGGGACGGTGCGGTATTCCAACTAACGAGGTAGTTGCAGAGAATCGCAAGTTTGAATAAGAAGGATAAAAACAAATGAACTGCGTATATAAACAAATGAGCTGCAAGGTGAGATTTGTTTGTGTTGCACTATTATTTATTGCGTATCACTCGGCTTCGTCCAACTGCTGGGGCAAAGTGGAGCGTGTACTTATGCCGGCAACTATGAGTTACGATTGGCGGCAGACGGATTCTTCAGTGGCGGTACTTAACCGTGGCCGGGTGGTCTGGCAGGTCAACTTTGATAAAAAGGAAGGTAAACCATACCTGCACCCGGTTGGACTCACCGACGGCACGGTACTGACCTGCCTTAGGCCGGCGGACCATCGGTGGCATCGGGCATTGTGGTTTTCGTGGAAGTTCATCAACGGCCTGAATTACTGGGAGGAGGACCCAAAGACCGGCCTGTCGCAGGGCAGGACCGAGGTGGTGGACGTAAAAGTCAGGCCGCACAGAGACCGCTCGGGCGACATTGAAATGACGCTTAGCTATCATCCGCCGGGGGAGCAAGCGGTTCTTATGGAGAAACGGCTGCTCGCCGTCAGTGCGCCGGATGAGAATGGCCGATACCACATCGACTGGCACAGCACCTTCACGGCTCGTGAAAAGGACGTACTTCTCGACCGAACGCCGATACCGGGCGAGAAAGGCGGCAAGGGCTTCGGCGGCTACGCGGGGCTTTCGGTGCGGATGGCAAAGGCCACTCGCGGCTGGCAGTTCACCGACAGCGAAGGCCGAAAGGACAAAGAGGCCCACGGAAAAAAGGCACGGTGGGTGGATTTTAGCGGTGAGATTGGCGAGGGCAAGGCGGCCGGCATCGCCATATTTGACCATCCTGAGAATCTGCGGCATCCCTCGCCGTGGTACGTTACAAAGGATATGCCGTATTTTAGCCCGGCGGTGCTTTTTAATAAGCCGTACACACTTGGAGCGGGAAAGAGCCTGACGTTGCGGTACCGGATTTTGATTCATCCCGGCCGGGCGGACAGGGACATGCTGGAAGGTGAATTAAAGGCATTCTTGAAAACAACTGACATTGAGGTACGGATGGAATCGGCCAAAAAGCTGTCGGCTTTAGGCAGGGCAATGGTTACATATTCAGGTGACTATGGATTCAAATTCCCTGATATGCGGGCATTGCACAAATATGGCAATCTAAAGAAAAAAGATTTGGATTGGTTGTTGGAAAACGTTGTGTACCTCGGCAAGGGAAAAACCTACGGCACCATCCGGCCCGATACTGTGTTCGCTTATGACAAGACATTGCTTGACAAAGGGGGTTGTACTAATGTTCTGTTCGGTGACCTCCGTGTTGAGTTTTTAAAACCCGAACAACTCGAAAAACTCGGCATCAGAAAAATCGAGGAGAGGAAGGCTGCGATACGAGTGGATTTGCTTGTGTGCGAGGTTTATGCGGATGCAGAGATTGACTGGGAAACGGCGGTAGGAATAAAAAACCTTGTGGGCGAGGAGAAAGGTCTTTCTCCGGCGGCGGTCTTGAAGAACGCGGTACGAAAAAAGCAAGTGCCAAAGGATAAGCTCGACAGTCTGGTTGATTTGCTGGCTTCAAAATCTTATTTGAAAATCCTGATGAATCCTACCCTTGAAGTTGTGGATGGTAAGACCGCTAAGATACGGTCAAGCTACAAGGGGCCGACTGGTAAAGATATCATCGATTCGTTTGAAATTACGCCGCGTATTCTCGACGATGGCTGCATTAGTCTGGAAACAGAATTGATTATCGAGGGAGAGGCTCTCCGCCAAGGCGAGGAGGAAATAGCGGTGGAAACCGGCCTCAGAATCAGCAACAAAGAGAACCGCATCAAGGATAGTGGGAGCCTCATAATCGGAGGTGTAACAAAAACGGAAAAACGCGCTGTCGTCCGCGGTGTTCCGGTACTCAAGGACATCCCGCTGATAGACCGGCTGTTTTCACGCAGAGATTTTGAAGTGCGAACGAAGCAAATTTTGGCTGTAGTAACTGCCAGTATCTCTGAAGGCGATTAGAGCGACTTTTGACCACTTTGTGTGCTTGGGGCTGCATTTGCTGGGCAACTACTGCAGCTTTTCATAAATTCTGCGACTATACCGTCATTCCGAGCGAAGCGATGCGCAGCATCGCGAAGCCGAGGAATCTATTCAAATAATCCTAATCAGGTGAAGAAGTCATCGATTTCCGGCATATTCGTAATTGCCGATTATAATCACAACACTGCGATTAATATTTGTTCGCCGTCTGAAGCGTTGATATGCCGAATTACGGCTCTTTAAGAATATAGTAAAGTTGCACCTGTTTTCCTCCGTGAAAATGCGGTTTTCGGGCTAAAAAAAGGGGTGTGAAAATTTTTTATAAACTTTTTATTTTTTTCTTGCAATCTTTACAAGTGTAGAGTAGTCTTGACAAAGTTAAAGACAAAAGGAGATTTGTAATGACAAAAAAGAATTATGAACTAACCGAGGCCGAATGGGCAATTATCCAGGCCGTCTGGGAGAATGAGCCGTGCGCTGCCCCGACGATTCAGGAAGAACTGCTGGGCCGAAAGAGCTGGCACTACAGCACCGTCAAGACCCTGATGGACCGGATGGTGACCAAAGGGCTGCTCACAACAAAGAGAATCCGTAATCTTATTCCGTACCGCTCAGCAATCACAAGGGTTCAAGCGCAAAAGGGCGAAATCATGCGCGCGGTCAAAAGGGCCTTCGACGGGGCCCTTACGCCGATGATGCAGTTTATGCTGGATGAGCATAATCTGTCTCAGAAGCAGTTGGCCGAGATGGAATCGCTAATCAGAAAGAAGCGAAGAAGAAGCGGTGTGCGCAAAAAAAGATGAATTTTACTGTAACCAAACCGTGGAAACAGCGTCTAATTTTGCGGAGGACGTATTATGAATACGATGGTAGAACATATAAATTCGGCCGGATTCTCGTTTGTGGAATTCGCCTTGCCGATGCTTATCCAGTCCAGCGTGCTGATAGCGATTTTACTGTTAGCTGATTTGCTGCTGCGAAAGAAGGTCAAGGCTGTATTTCGGTATTGGATTTGGATGCTGGTGCTCGCCAAGCTCATCTTACCGGCTTCGCTGTCGTCGCCTTTGAGTCTGGGGTACTTGTTCGGAGACAAGCTGACGTATCAGGACCTGGCTCAATCGTCGGCAACACTGGAGCCTACAAAACCCGCGCAGGCAGATATCTCCCTTGGTATAGAACCTCTATTTATACAACCAAATCCCTACATTCCACCGACGGTGCCGGTGATATCTGTTGTCGAGCCGTCGATAGCAGAACCGGTCAGTCCACCGGCGCCGGTAACACCGGTCACGTGGCAGGGGGTTGTGTTTTTGATTTGGTTAGCTGTCGTAATTGCGATGGGATTATTGCTTTTGCAGCGGGCGCTCTTTGTGCGGGGACTTGTCGCCCAGGCCAAAAAGGCGGGTCGTTTGATGAATGATGAGCTTGCGTATTGCTGTGCGGGTATGAGGATAAAAGGCAAAGTTGGCTTGAAGGTTTCACCAAATGCGACGACCCCGTCAGTGTGTGGCTTAATCAGGCCCGTGATTTTGGTGCCGTGGAACCTGACATCAACTTTGGGAGCTTCTCGTATGCGGACGGTTTTGATGCACGAGCTTGCCCACATCAAGAGGGCCGATTTGTGGGCGAATTTGGCCCAGACCATTTTGCAGATTATTTATTTCTATAATCCGCTGTTATGGCTTGCCAATTGCATGATTCGAAGGATACGGGAGCAGGCAGTTGATGAAGCGGTGCTTGTGGCTATGGGTGATAAGGCCCGGCAGTATCCGCAGACGCTGGTTGACGTAGCGAAGTTGGCTTTTAAGAGGCCGGCCTTGAGTCTGCGACTGATAGGAGTAGTGGAATCCAAAAGCGCCTTGGCCGGACGAATCAAGCATATCCTCGGTCGACCGATGCCGAGGACTGCCAAGCTGGGCGTTATAGGTGTGCTTGCCATCCTTATTGCCGGCGCCGTCCTGCTGCCGATGGCAAGAGCAGAGAAAAATCAAAAGCTGTTAAGGGGAATAGATGAAAAACTGAAAGTAACGGATAAAGCTGGCGAATTAACGATCAATTCACTCTATATGCCTTCACCAAATGGGAAGGACATCATTGGGGCAAATAAGGTTACTATGTATGTAGATGTAACCAATAATTCCGAAAAGGATATTTATCTGGGCCTTGAATATTACACTGATTCTGGCACGATAGCAAAGGTCTTCTCTCCAGGAGCTTCGAGTCTCGCTCAAATCAAGAGAGTTCCCGCAAGCTGGCAGGGTAAATTAGAGTATCCGATTTATTATCGTCGATTTGTTAAAGGTGGTTATATAAAAATTACTTTGGCAAGATGCGCTGGCAAACAAATTATGAAAGAGAAAGGACGGGCGGTTTTGCCTCCTGAAGTAGAGGTTATTTACGAGAAGAAACACAATATCGTATCGATTGACGATACGCAACCGGATGAAGGTGTTTTAACTGATTCTTCCTTTACTGCAACGTTGCCCAACGGCGTGACAGTTGAGCTGGTTGGTGTTTGTGAGCATCCGAGTGAAGGCAAGCAGTGGTGGAAGCCAGATGGAGATGAGCTTCTTGAGGCTCCTTATGATGAGATCGGTGGGAATGTTTATCCCGATGGAGATGAAAAATCTTTTGAGTTCGCTATCATTTTGGGGAATCTGCCGGCAGAACGTGTAAATACAAAAGTTAGATGCGAAGAAAGCGTTAGCGGTTCTGCGGGCGGAAGCAGTTCGCCGCAGAAAAACGGGGAATATCTGAGTGATCTCCGGTGGCTTGCGACAACATTTCCGAAGAAGCTTAAGGCGTGTACGGTGAAAGTTGGTGTTGCAGCGGGCCAATGGCAACCAGTCGCTGAGAGCAATGGAAAGGGGGTTGGCAGTCGTGGTAGTGAATTAGGCGGAGTGAGCTTTACAAAGGCATTTGAAGTTGAAGATGGGATCAGTATTACTGTGGCTGATGACATACTGGGCCGACCTTGCAGGGTGGTGGCGATAACTAATGATGGTGAAGTCGTTAAGCCGGTGCGAAGTTCAGGGAGTTCTGCGGGCAAGGTCAGGCAAACGACCGCAAAGTTTAATAATATTTCTCTGTCAGACATAAAGCAATTTCAATTCCAGACTCGGCCTTATGAGTGGGTCGAGTTTAAGGAAGTTTCGCTTCGGCCGGGCGTAAAAACCGATGTGCAGGTTGAGGGTGGGCTTAAGAAGCCAAAGCCGTCCCCGAAAGTTGCTACACTGCCGAATGGCGTGACAGTTGAGCTGGTTGGGGTTTGTGAGCATCCCAGCGAAGGTAAGCAGTGGTGGCTGCCGGATGGGAGCTTGCTTGGTCAAAGTCCTGTCATGAATATTGATGTAGGAGGTTACAACATACGGAGAGGTGAGGCAGCTTATGAGCTTGTTACTAAGCTGACCGGTCCAGAGACTTTACTCCGTCGTTCCTTTACGCCAGAAAAATGGAAGATTCCTCAAGCACGTAAGGTTGGGCTTGGTAAATCTGGCAAGGCGAAAGATAAAAATGGAGTACCTTGCTTGAGAGCTACTACAGCGATTGTTAAAAATGGCCTCGACAAGATTGATATTGAATTTGGTCTTGCCGGTGTCTGGGAAAAGAGATTGACTATTTCTTCAAATGAATCATCCAAACAAAAAATCCGGGATACTGGAGTTGTAATTAATCCACCTTATGAAAAGAATAGTAACGCCACAGTCACAATTAAGATTCCTAATAAGATTGATAGCAAAATGGCAATCAATATCACTGCTGTGCTTAAGAATGGCAAAGTAATTGATAGTGCAGCCTGGAGTAGAAACAGCAAGTTTCCCTTCATGCGTTCTACAGATAATTATGAATTTTATGGGATTAACTTATCAGATGTTGATCACTTTGAAATATATACTAGTAAATACCAGTGGGTCGAGTTTAAAAACGTCTCTCTCAAGCCAAATGTGAAAACCGATGTGCAGGTTGCCTACAGCACGACTGTTACTAGGAGAATACGGCAAGCGGGCAAGCCTGATTCAGGCAGGGATGAGACTTATGAGTTTCTTACCGAACCTAATCGTAAGACAAGATTATTAAACCCCAAAGAATGGGGCGAGATGGATAATTGGGTTTCTATAGTCGCCTCGGTGGTGAAGGATAGCGGCAGGTATTTGCTGCCGAAAGATGAAGAATTGACATTGAGTGAACTGATTCGGGCTGCTGGTTATGACCCTCAAAAGCTCCCGGTTTCATTTCTTGAAATAATGAGGCCTGTAAAGTTGGGACAGGTTAGGGCTTATTCCATATTTAGCAGAAACCTGGAAACACTGTTTAGTAAAAAAGAATCTGATCCTGTACTGAAGCGGCATGATAGCATCGTTGGCGGCTGGATCTATCCAACACCAAATCGGGATGAGTTTTTAGCACAGTACAGTTTTGGTGATGTCGTAGAACTAATTATTAACGATGACAATTCTGAAAACAATATGTTCGTAGATTTGGATGCCGGCAAACTCGTCACACCGGCGAACGATTTAGACAATCGGGATGAAGAGGCGGTGACAGAGTGGATGAAAAATAAGGGTGTTGATGCATTGGGCGAGATAGCACCAGATGTTAGGGGCCTCGTTGGTTTTGATATGGTTGCATTGAGTGTTGATAATCACTACTGGGGGCTCGGAGCTGATGCAGTTGTTGCTCGCCTGGCGATAAAAAACTTCGATTTCCCCATTTTAATGAGAGCCGAGGCTGATTTACCAGCAACTTACCTGATTAAGACTCGCGAGTATGGTTTAGGTGTTTTGCAAATCATCGCTTTTACCGACAAGCCCAAAGGCGTAAAAATCCGCTATAAAATGGTGCAAAAGAAATCGGCTAAGAAAACCGATGTGCAGGTTGAGGGTGAAAGTGGTTGGGGCGAGGCGGTGGAGGGAGTTCAGATGCGGGTGCGTCCCGAACGGCAGAGGTGGTATGAAGGTGAAACGCCCAAATTCCGGGTTGACATGCGCAATAAAGGGACTGTCGAATGGAAATTGGGTTTGACGCAGTCAAACTGGGAGGTTGAACTTGATGGCCTGTGGCACAGGGTTGGAGTTTTGTGGTCGGGATGGTTCCAGAAGCTGCTGTTAGGTCCGGGTCAGGAACATAAGGACATTGAGTTTTATCCGGGAGTATGGTCGGAGTGGAACATTAATGGCAGACCTCTGAAGTTCTCGCCGGGGTCGCACACGGTTCGTTTGTCTTTCGTCCCATCAACGGGGGACCGTGCCAACTGGCGGCGGCTTCGTGTGGTAAGCAATGCGGTCGTGATAGAGGTTTTACCGGCTGAGGCGGACAAAAGGGACTGGGGCGAGGCGGTAGCCGGCCTGCAATGTGGCTTGCGAGCCGATAAACGCCTCTGGAAAGCGGACGAAACGCCGAGGCTCCAGGCGGTAGCAAGAAATGTCGGTCGGGACCCGTGGCGCCTGCCGGAATTTTTCTTCCTCAAGGTGGCGGGTAAAATTTGGCGTTGGAAGGGACCGGGTCCTGGTGAGCCGGTAGAGCTTAAGCCCGGCGAGGACTTGGATAAAACCACTATCCTTCTGAGTAGTGAAGACTGGGTTCCCCCATACGAATCAGACTTTCGTCTGAAGCTGTCACCCGGCAAGCATATCGTTCAATTGGTTATAATCGTGTCAGTCCCCGTACCTCCCGAGGCCGGCCCGGTGACAATACCGGTTTCCAAGCAATTGCGTATTGAAAGCAATGTGGTGGTAATAGAGGTTTTGCCGACGGGCTCCGATGTGGAGCAAAAAACCGATGTGCAGGTGTCGGCTCCTGAGCTCGTGGCCAAGATTATCGAGAGTGAGAGAAAAATTGAAGACATTCAATTGCACATGACATGCACTATCCCGGCCAGAAATCTGGTTTTTTGCGAGTTCGACTGGGGTTATGACGGCGGCAAAGAATTCTACACCGGCTTTCGGAATTCCACAGAGCCGGGACGGAACGAAATTTCCAGGACCACTCAAATTACAAGAGCTTTTGATGGACAAAACGAATGGAGTTTGAGAGTTTCCTCTGAAGATAAGCAGCCGCGCGGAGCAATATTCAAACCGAGTTTCTCTTTACGCTCCACGATGACATTTAACACCACATTGTTAGGGTTTGAAGCAAAAGAGCGCAGCCGACTTTCGTTTGGAGAAGCGATAGCTCAGGCAGAATCAATTTCCGTAAGAGATAAGGTTGAATTCATTGACGGCCATCCTTGTTATGTTATCGAGGCCGTTAATTTGGAGACCGACCCTTCGGTCAACTGGGCTTACGATGTTCGAGCATGGATAGATTATCAGAGGAACTACCGGCTGCTAAAGTTCGAAAAGTGCAAAAGCATCAGCGGCAAGAACCGCTTCAAGGTAGTCGCCCGGCGAGTGGACAATATAAAGTTAAAACAAATCGGAGGAATTTGGCTGCCCACTGAGGGCCGACGTACAACTTTCTACACAAACGATAACGGCCCGCCCAGAGGAATGTCACTGGCGCGGTTCGCGGCTCTGTCTGCCCAAGAGCAAGATCGGGTGGGCGTCTTTAAGCTGATACCGATGTCGCCGCCACGCAGATTGGAAGTTGACGTTGAGAGCATAAGACTTAATAAGGGCATCCCCCCGGAAAGATTTACCATAGCTTTCCCCGACGGCTGCGAAGTCTATAACGAGTTTACCGGCAAAAGATATGTAGTAGGCCAGCCGTCCGAGCGGGAGGCGGCCCTTTCCGACGCCGAGTGGATTGAGCGAATGGCGGGGCTTTCGGTGAGCGAGCTTATAGATATTCTTCACAATTCGAGTGTCGGCAAAGACAAGAAGAAGTGGTTCGCAGCCGTTCACAGGCTCGTAGAAATCGGCCCTACCGCTGTGCCGGAGCTGGTCGCCGAACTAAGACAAACCGAGAAACCACAAACTCAAAGCAGATTGGCCCTTACGTTAAGAGCTATCGGCGACCCTAAGGCCGTGCCGGGTTTGATTGACGGCCTTGGACGCAGCGGTTTTTCCAGCGACTACGGAATTGGTGAGCCCAGGACCGAACTTGATATGTTCTTCAAACAGCATCAATTGGACCCTGCTAAAAAAAGTTTAGGTTTGTCCCGGCCTGTTCGTGAAATCACGATAGCCCTCGAGAAACTGACCGGCCATACCGAAGGACATGACCATTTCTACGCCTATGATTTGAAGTACGACCGATTGGGCTCTTATACCATAACCCCGGAAATCAGGGACAGGCAAAGACAACACCGGCGCCAGGTGGCCCAGCGATGGCGCAAGTGGTGGCAGGCCAACAAGGACAATATCGAACCGACCGAAACTCTCCCAAAACCACCCGCAGAGTCGAAACCCGCCAGATCCGAAAAGCTCGAAAAAATGATTATGGCCGCACCGGAAGGCTCAATACTGACTTTGGCCGTCGTCCCGAACGTGGATGGCTCAGGACGCCGGCCGAGCCTGACTAAAGAGGAATATCAACGGCATCTTAATGATTTGGCCCAAAACGGACCGTTTTCTGGTTCGATTCGCGGAGACAGCTTCCAATGGTCGCCGGTAAAAGGCGACTCCACTCGGTTCAGAGATTTGCCTTTGAGCACTTATAAAGAGCGAAACTATCTGCTGCTCTGTGCGCGTGCTCAATACGTAATGATGCCTGAGCTTGAAGGCAAGTGGGCCTGGGGGCTTGAGAAAGTTGAGGCCGCCCAGGATGGAAATGGAAAACCGACGATAAGTATTCGATTCGATGAAAAAGGCTCCGAGCTTTTCTACGAATTGACCAGAGCTAATATTGGCAATCATCTGGCGATAGCTGTGGACGGCTGGGTTCTGTCGGCTCCGACTATTGAGACATCGGTGAGGAAAAGTGCTGTCATCAGGGGAGACTTTACGGAACAGCAGATACGTACATTTGTAGAGGACCTGCGAAAAGGCATGACGCCGGTTGACCAGCAGACCGTAAAAGAAATGCAACTTATTGCCGAGGCAGCCGAGAAGTTAAATAAACAGGATGTTGCAAAGATGGGCCCACGCCGGGTTGTTGAGAGTTTCCTTATTGCCGGATTAGCTGGTCTTAATGAAAAACTCGTCTGGTTTGTTCGCCCCGGTTCGGCTGTAGACAAAATCCTGGATGGCACAGACCTTTCCGAAGAGCTGTTAGATGGTCACAAGATTAAGGTTGTCAACGTATATGCCGGCGGCAAAGATGCCTTTGCGATTACTTCCGACATTACGGACCAATATGGAGAGCGGCTCGGCAAATTCATGTTTTACTTGTCAAATGAAAACGGCAGCTGGCTCATATATGACCTGGACGCAGGCGAAGCCGACAGGGTACGTGAAAACCTCACTGAGTTCCTGAGTACACACCCCGATGTGCACGTTGAGGTTGACGATGCTAATCCTGGTTTTAAAGCACTTCATATCACCTCGCATAATGATAGCCTTCGTATAGAATCTTCAGATGCGCAATCGCCCATAGTCCTGGAAAATGGTAAGGTTTCTAGGGTTTCGTCGAATAGGAGTGAAAGGTTTCAGGCAACAAGGCTGCAACTAAAACTCAACCCAGTGACCATAGAGCTTGATGGACCAAGAAATAGAGTGCGTGCTTCTGGACTGGGTTGCAATGCAGAAATAACGCCACAGAACGACCTAATTGAAGTGAAGTGGAGCGATGGCAACCAAACAAAGATACAAAAAGGAGGATCGCTCAAAATCCTTCTCCCGGATTTTCAAATCACTATATATGACAAGGCTGGTCGGAGGCAGTCATCGTTGAAGCCCAGCCAGAGCAATAGGCTTGTTTCGGGCGAGGCGGTTCAGACCGATGTACAGCTTGCGGATATGAAGGAGCGTATAGCGCGTGGTTCGGAGCAGGTGCGGGCGATAGATAAGATGTTGAGAGAATGGTTCGGCGCTTGTGTTGCCGGCGATGTAGAGTCGATGAAAAAGGCTTATTCGCCGGGCTATCAACTGGTTGAGCGGGATATGCGGCAGATAAATGAGCTTTTAGGTATGAATCCGGGCTGGCAGTTTTCGCTTTTGGCGGCCATGTGGGATAAAGAGAAGGCAATGGCGGTATCCGGCGCGTTGGAACACGGCGACCCCAAGGTAGGCGGCCCAATGGTGCTGGTCTGGACGTTCAGCAATTCTGAGGACAAATGGGGCATCATAGATATTGATTTGGAAGAATTAGAAGGTTTGCAGATTGAAAACTCTCGTTTCATGCAGAAACACCCCAACGCGCAAGTATGGTTTGATAATCCCGACCTGAATGCGCCCAAAATGAGACAAAAAACCGATGTGCGGTTTGAGGAGCCTGAAGTTGGGCCGGTTCCTATTGTTAACACCGTTCAGAATAAGGTGACGCTGCACAACGGCGTAACGGTTAAGCTGGTGGGCGTTTGTGAGCATCCGAGTGAAGGCAAACAATGGTGGCGGGCAGATGGGAGTTTGCTTCAGGAGAAGCCTTACGGCACTATAAAGGGCGACAGAGTGTTTTTTGGAACTAATGAGAGGGCATACGAGTTTGTTGTTCGCGTTGCAGGGCCTACCGATGTTGGCCTTAAATGGAAAGCGGTGCCTGATGGCGGCTCACGCATGACCAGTTTTCCCCATGGCAGTGACGGCAGACTGCTCCCGGATTTGAGAGTTTTGATCACCAAGTTTCACAGAAGAACTGACCGGGCTCTGGTACGCATTGGAGTTACACAAAAAGTACCCGACAAGGATGTCACACAGGATTATGAATGGGTCGAGTTTAAGGATGTTTCGCTTCGGCCGGGGCACAAGACCGATGTGCAGGTTGAGGGTGAATATAACAATAGTCTTTATCAAAAACAGGGGTCGATTAGGTATGTCCTCGAGTTTATTGGCACGCCGGAAGAGCTCATTGACACTACCTTTATCAGCAAGCATGGGCAATTGGCGAATCCGCGGCAATTAGAATTTGCCAATAAGCTCTTTAGTGTTCGCAAAAGTAAAGATGTCGATATGTTTATATCCCTGCTTAGCGACGGCACAAAGAAGCAGCTTAATGATGGCAATAATAGAAGAATGCTCCATAATCACATAAAAGAAATAAAAGAGGGTACTTTTCTCCGCGGTCAGTATGACTTTAAGTTTTTTGCGACCTTTCGTGAATTTACGGACAAAGACTGGGACAAATTAAAAGAACATGTAAGTTTTGCTGAACCACCGACTCATGCAATTGTTTACTACCACTTCCATAGAGGCGTACTCCTGGGTTCGACCTTTTACCTGATAGAAGATAACGGCTCATACAAATTTGTCGCGCAGACTTTGTTGTCTGGACCGGTTATTCCTGTGAAGGAAGAACAACCTACAGTTCCCAAAGAATACGGAATCGTGGCGTTCAAGCAGACGGATAATGCATATACTCAGCCTGCTGTTTGGAAGTATAAATGGAATATCGAAATAAGTTCTGACGTAAGCGAAAATAATGTTTTCCAAATCTTAAGGACGACCAAAGTTGTTTCAGGCCAGGCGGAGTTGCATCCTGAGATTGCGGCTCAGAAAATTATAGATGAAAGTATAATTGAAAAATATAAGTATGACATACTGAAATGCCGCTTTTACGTAGGTGATTCAGAACCTCGTTACAATTATCGCAAATATGGCCGACAGTTATCCGGCTGGGCTTATGGCTTCTCTATTGCCAGTTGGTCCAGGTCGACATCGATGCTGTTTCCGGGAAAAGATGTAACAAACGTTAAGCCAAATAAACAGGGCAATTTTATCGGTTCTGACCTGGAATTGCTCTCTTTTGAAACATCAGAGGAAAACATTAGATATGAACACAAAGTTATTTTGAGAAAAGATGATTCACCTGAAGCCAAATCGGCTGCCCTCTTGAGACTTGAACAAATGACACGACGTCGAATATCAAATAAAAAACTTCAATATTTAGACGGAATACTGACTACGTACGCAAATGACCATAACTCTATCTATCCCGACAGGCTGGAGCAAATTAAAGCCTACGATACAGATGAATGGCTGGATTGGCTGCTTGAAAACATCGAATATCTTGGCAAAGGCAAAACATTGACGGAAACGTCGAATACGGTAATAGCCTATGATAAGACATTGCTTGAAAAAGCCGGCAGTACAAATGTTCTATTCAATGAAGGCCCCGTGCAATACTGCAATCCCAATTGGCTTAAGAAACTCGGCATAACAGGTGTTCACAAATCTGATGTGCAGGTTGAGGGTGAGTCGAGGGTTTCAAAATTGCTCACCGCCCTTCAAAATGAAAAATATGTTTATATCCGCGAACCAATTATCCAAATGGTCGAGGAAATAGGCGATAAAGAACCGATTTCCTTTCTGACGGAACAATTAAATTCGGAGAATCGCCGAAGAAGATGCTATGCTGCCTTCGCACTTGAATTAGCTGGTGATAGGCGAGGTGTTCCGGCAATTATAAAGGAATTGAATGATACGAGCTACAGACCTACCACAAGGATTAGATCTGATGGGCGGGAGTACCAGGAAGGCCAGATAACACAGGATCATTATTACGCGGCTGTGCTACTCGGAATTTTAGGTGACGAAAGAGCTGTGCCGGCTCTTATCGAAGCAATCAAGCATGATAGTATTGATTGGTGTGTTGCTCAGTCGTTGGGACAAATCGGTGACAAGCGTGCCGTTCCGGTTTTACATGACATGCTGGATAAAAATATTAACAAGCCCTTCCAACGCCTTTACGCAGGATATGGCTTAGCGATGCTGGCCGATGAGGAAGGTCTGAAAGTTGTAATCGACACTTTGAATAACCAACAGGTGCAATGGTCTATTCGTCGTTATGCAATTGATTTATTGGGTAAGCTGGCCGACAAACAAGCTGTCCCGCACTTAATTATCGCGTTGAAAGATGACCATCCGAATATTAGAGTAAGTGCCGCCCGGGCCCTCGGAGCGATAGAAGATGCTTCGGCCTTACCTGCTCTCGAAGAAGCATTAAAAGACAACACAGAAACGAAAGTCAACGCGCCGACAACCGTAAGCAAAGCCGCAGCCGAAGCGATTGCACAAATAAAAGCTGGTGACATGGACAAAACTGATATGCCGGTTACGGTTGAGTCGGGCAATGAATCCACCGAATCCAAAGGAGCTGAGCCGACAAAGTCGGAGCCGGCAAAAACAAGGGGAGGGATTTCCGGCGTTGTTGTGCACTCTATAACAGGTGAGCCGATTGCAGGGGCCTATGTTGGCGTTGGTGACTTCGGCGACTCCGGCGGGTCAAACTATTCAAGACACCGCTCGCAGGGCTTTCACGACAAAACGAAAACGGATGAGAAAGGCCGCTTCGAGCTTGACGGCCTTGCCTTTACCGACGACCATCCTTATCTGAAGTACCACCCACTTGTTGTAACCCATCCGGATTTTGTCAGGCACGATGAAAAGTTCGAGCTGCTAAAGGATAAACCGGCACCTGATGTCAAGGTTAGTATAAGACCGGCAGCCAAAATAGATGTTACAATTGTGGATGCCCAGGGCAATCCTCTAAAAGGGCATTGGCTTATCCGGCTGGAAGCCTTGGATGGACGCCGTTTCATTCCGCCCGGTAGTGACCCGCACCTGTCGTCTTTTGCCTCGAGTGTCTGGATTGAAAGGCCGAAGCCCGTGCCTGCAAAGAAATCGTTGTCGGGTACGACAGGCTTTTCTTTTACAGAACTGGACAGGGGCCAATACTCAATCGACGTGATGGAATTCGCGATAACTGATAACTATACTCCGCCACCTCCTGGAATGGTAAGGCTCCCGCTGGATACCTCCAAGGTATCCTACTATGGTGGTATGACAAACGTTAAAATAGAAGCAGGCCGGACAAAGGAGGTTCGGATCAAGCCGGCAGACTATCAGACCAGCGTCTCAATTAACATGCCGGAAGACCCTATTAAGAAACAGCAAATACCGCCGTTTGTACTTATCAGCCGCAATACAGGTCTTCTTTTGTGGAATGATGGCAAGACGCACGGTCCTGAAGATCATCGTTTAGGACGCCTACAGAAAAATGCCCTGTACTACAACTTGGTTGTAGAAGCAGATGTGTTCACCATTAAAAACCTGCCGCCGGGCAGCTACAGTGTCTTCGCGGGGCCTATTTATTTTATGAGTGCGACCAGGATGGAAGTCTCTCGTGGCCGAGAAGTGGTAGTCGATATGCCTCCAATACAGATAACTGAACATGCAAAAGTTGGCCTGTGGACTTTTGACCGAAAGGTCAAACTCGAAGCCGGAGATTACAGTGTTTCTGAGCTTTGCGAGCTTCTGACTGACATAACCAAGTCCAATCCCCGTTTGATTGCGGACTCCTCAATCGAGAATGAAAAGCTCAGTTTTGGCAAATCCGAAATGTCAGTTTGGGACGTGCTGGAGAAACTGTATCTGGACAAGGGATGGAAACTGGGGGAGGTTCCAGAGAAGACGCTGATATTAGAGGCAGAGGCAGGTTCCACAGCTAAGAAACGCAGAGTCTATCTGCCTGACCTTGAGACGCCTCGCGCGAATGTGATACTCGACCTGGCTACCGGTGAGATGCTTCAAGCCATGTGGCTGAAAGATAACAAGGTTGCGAAGATTGGTAAGGGAGATGTGGTTTACGAATATTCCAGCAATCGTAGTAGTCTGCTCTGTCTTCGGGGTGCGACGATGCAGCTTCGGACGAATGCAGGTCTTAACTCTTTGAAAGTGGACATTCAGCGCGAATATTTCGCGGGTTATTTCCTAACGGAGGTTCCCTGTCAGTACCAGGTAACGACGGCTGAAGGTGACAAATACGAGCTAAAAGTTATTTCTATCGATAAGGGCGACACCAGAGGTGCTTGTATCCAGTTCTGGAAATCTGAGAAGCAGAAGACCAACGTGCAGGTTGAGAGTTAAAGAGAATAAGCTGACAACCTTGTGCAGAGCATCCCCCGTACTTGTTATCGGTAATGACGGGTTTTATCCGAATTTATAGTGTTTTTTCACAGCTTCCTGGACGTTCCACGTGCACTCCAGGTCCTCGGGGAAAACCACAAGGTCGCCGGCGCCGAAACTTACTGAGTTTGTGCCGTCCATTACCGTAACTTTGCCTTCGAGCAAAAGGCAGGTTTCTTGTTCTGTGTATGCCCAATCAAAAGTGCTCGGTTCACATTTCCAGATTGGCCAGGCCTTGCAGCCTTCGGCTTCTTCATCGGAAGGCTTTTTGACTATCACATCTTTTACCGTAGGCATTTTCTTTTGCTCCTTTGACTATTATCAATTTAGCCTGTATTATACCCTGCCGAGCATATTTGGGAATATGGAATAGGAATTTTTATTAAAAGTCGGATTGAACGCTTTTATTGTTATCGGCAAGTCCGGACGTTATGGAACAAAAGTGGGTGAAGAAATTCAGGGCCTGGTTTGTTGATTATGTAGCCGGCTTTTACGGTGATGACGAGTACCTCAATGCCAATGTGAAGCTCAAGGAAGACCACACTCAACGGACCTGCGAAGAGATACGGTATTTGGCTAAAGAGCTGGATCTATCCGGCAACCAAACGCGGATAGCTGAGGTGATAGCGCTTTTTCACGACATCGGTCGCTTCGAGCAGTTTGTAAGGTATCGAACGTATGTTGACAGTCGAAGCGTAAACCATTGTTTGCTGGGCCTGGAGATTCTCCGGCAGACAAAGGTGCTTGACGGGGTAGCTTACCCGGAAAGACAATTGATAGAAAAAGCGGTTGAATATCATGGCTCAAGAGAGCTGCCGAAGGATTTGGACGGCGAGTGTCTGTTGTTTTCAAAACTGATTCGCGATGCCGATAAGATAGATGTACTCTATGTGGTAACGGATTACTACAGGCAGTACGCCGACAATCCCCAGGGCTTTAAGCTGGAGATAGAGCTTCCGGATGGGCCGGAATATTCGACCGAAGTGGTTAAGGAGCTCCTGCGTGGACAACGAATAGATTACAGCGAGTTGCGGACGTTGAATGATATGAAGCTTTGCCAGCTTGGATGGGTCTACGATGTAAATTTTACGCCAACGCTGAAACGCATAAAGCAGCGCAGGCTTCTGGAGATGCTGGTTGACTTTTTGCCAAAAAACAAAGATATTGAAAGAGTCAAAGAAAAAATATTTGAGTATGTTGATTTCAGGATAAGTCAGGAAAAAAAAGAGCACAATGGTAATTTGTCGCATATGATTTGAGGGCTTGTCATTGCGAGCCCGCCTTTGGCGGGCGCGGCAATCTCTGGTGTTTTAGGTTTGCTTCGCTTGGCTCGCAATGACTCATCGATTGAGTTGTGACAGACCACTGGAGCGGAATGAAGTATAAGGAAGGAGTCGTTATGGAAACGGTATTGCAGACAAATATTGCAGGCGTTCAGCCGAGCAGGGGCAAGGTCCGCGATATATATGATTTGGGCGATAAGCTCATTATTATTGCCACCGACAGGATTAGCGCTTTCGACGTGGTTATGGCAAACGGCATACCTTACAAGGGAATAATTTTGACGCAGATTTCACGCTTCTGGTTCGATTTTCTAAGTGGCGATGTTGCCCATCACCTGATTACGGATGACGTGGCAAGCTTCCCCGAGCCGTTTTGTACGAACGCCGACCAGTTGGCTGGACGGAGTATGCTGGTTAAAAAAGCCAAAGTCTTGCCGATAGAGTGTGTCGTGCGTGGCTATTTGGCCGGTTCGGGTTGGGTCGAATATAAAAAAAGCGGCACGGTTTGTGGCCAGAAGCTCCCCGCCGGATTAAGGCAGTGCGAAAAGCTCCCCGAACTTATTTTCACACCGGCTACAAAGGCCGAGAGGGGCTCGCACGATGAAAATATCAGCTTCAAGCAGTCTGCCGATATCATAGGCCAAGAGTCAGCCAACTACGTGCGGGATAAGAGTATGGATATTTTCAAAAAGGCAAGCGCCTATGCCGAGAGCAGGGGAATAATCCTCTCCGACACGAAATTCGAGTGGGGTGTTGTTGACGGCAAAATTATTCTGGTCGACGAGGTCTTGACGCCGGATTCTTCCCGCTTCTGGCCTGCCGACAAATACGAGGCCGGCAGGGACCAGGAAAGCTTCGACAAGCAGTTTGTTCGCAATTACCTCGAGAGCATAAATTTCGACAAATCAGGCCCCGGCGTCGAGCTGCCCGACGACATCAGGCAAAAGACCAGCGACAAATACATCGAGGGTTACGAGGGTCTGACCGGCAAAAAATTCCAAAAAGAGGTAACCTGATTGGGCGGGGCTCGTGGGTAAGCTGCCAGAGTTAAATTTTCCCGCCGACATCGACTGGCATAGTTGGATTGAACGCCGGGACAAGATGCAGGGCCGTTTCATTCCAAGGTCAGAAGAACGGACGAGAAACCTGGCCGACTGAGTTTGTATAAAATGAATAAACCGTTCCAAAAGAATTCGTATCTTCTGATATATGCTCTTCTAATCTTAGTAACTCTTGTGGTATATTGGCCGGTCCTCAAGTGCGAATTTGTCAAGTACGACGATGATAAATACGTAACAGAAAATCCGCATGTCAAGCGTGGAATAAGCCGCCAGTCGGTCGTCTGGGCCTTTACCACGCCTCATTCCCACATGTGGCACCCATTGACCTCGTTAAGTCACTTACTGGATTGTCAACTGTTTGGACTTGAGCCGGCCTGGCATCATTTGACCAATCTACTACTTCACATCGGCAGCACTTTGCTGCTGTTTGGTATTTTGAAGAGGATGACCGGTGCTGTTTGGCCCGGCTTTTTTGTCGCGATAGCTTTCGCCATACATCCTTTGAACGTCGAGTCCGTTGCCTGGGTGGCTGAACGCAAGAATGTCTTGAGCGGCTTTTTCTGGATGCTGACCATAGCTGCTTACATCCCGTACGCAAAGCGGCCGAGTATCGGCAGATACCTGTTGTTGATTTTGGTTTTTGCACTGGCAGCTATGACCAAGCCGATAGTAGTAACTTTGCCCTTCGCCTTGCTTCTGCTGGACTATTGGCCGCTGGGTCGCCTTCGGTTGCGGCGTCAAAGCCAAGAGGCAGGCGCATCGGAGCCCCAATTAGTGCAGGCCGGGCCCCAGGAACCGCCGGCCTTGTGTTTGCTGGCAGAAAAAATACCCCTCTTCATCATCTCAGCGGTCTTGAGCGTAATTACATTTATTGTTTCGCAGAGAGGTGGCGTAGTATCCGGATTAGGCAATGTCCCCCTGAAATTCCGTTTTGCAAACGCTTTTGTTTCTTACGTCACTTATATCAGAAAAATGATATGGCCCAGCAAACTGGCGGTCTTTTATCCGCATCCTTTTGACAAGCTGCCAACGTGGCAGGTAGTGGCGTCGGCCCTGCTGTTACTAACTGTAACAGTTGCGGTAATCTGGTTCGCTCGACGCCGTAAATACCTGACCATAGGCTGGCTCTGGTTCCTGGGAACTCTTGTCCCTGTTATTGGCCTGGTTCAGGTGGGGGCACAGGCTATGGCAGACCGCTATGCATACCTGACCCTTATAGGCCTGTTTATCATGATTGCCTGGGGCCTGCCGGATTTGTTGGCAAAGTGGCGGTATCGAAAAATGACACTTGGTACATTAGCTCTGGTCGGTCTGCTGACCTTTTCGGTATGCACCCGCCTTCAACTGCGCCATTGGCGAAATAACAAGGCCCTTTTTGAACACGCAATCAATGTCACCGGCGATAACTTCGTTATGAATAATAATTATGCCAACGTCCTTAAAAAAATGGGACAAGTCGAAAAGGCAATTGACTATTTTTACAAAGCGCTGCGAATCAGACCTGACTCACCCGAGGTCCATAACAATCTGGGTAATGCTCTTCATAACCTTGACAGAACTGATGAGGCGATTAAGCATTACAAAAAGGCGCTGGAATTAAGGCCGAACTTTGCAGAGACGCACTATAATCTGGCGGTAGCGCTGGCCGCGCAGGGAAAGACAAATGAAGCCATCGGCGAATATCGCCGGGCGTTGCGATTTAGGCCGGACAATGTCGACACGCTGAGCAATCTGGGATTTGAACTGGCCCAAATGGGCAACGTGAATGAGGCCATTGAATATTATAGAAAAGCACTTGAAATTGAGCCGGAAAACGTAATTGCCCATGGCCGATTGGGCTTGGCGCTGGCCGGTGCCGAAAAAATCGATGAAGCAATAGAACAATTTCAGATTGTGCTCAAAGCACACCCGGACGATGTGGAAATGTATTGCAATATGGGAATCCTTTTAGAGCAGCAGGGCAAAATCGAAAAAGCCATAAGGGCATATCGCCGGGCATTGCAATTCGAACCTGACTATACAAAAGCTCAGAACCTCTTGAAAGCTATATTGGCAAAACAGGAAAATCGCTAAGGAGACGAGAGTTAGTTGACACTTGAATAAAAAAATTGACACATTTCATTGGGCGCAGCTTTTGGTCCTTACAGGCGTTCATTTTCTGGTTGATATGTTAGGCGGTATGCTCCCCGCAATCCTGCCGGAAATCAGGGACAAATTTGCTTTAAGCCTGTCGCTGGGCGGCTTGCTGCTGGTCGTGCTGAATATGACCAGCAATGGCGTGCAGGTACTGACCGGACACATGCGCGCTCAAAAGCGAAGGCCTCTTTTTTTGCACCTTGGGCTGATATTGGCCGTCAGTATTTGTCTGCTGGGTGTGCTGCCGAGGTCAAACGGTGCCTTTGCCGCTATGCTTTTCTTGGCCGCAGTCAGCGGCTGTGGGATAGCGATAGTGCACCCGGAAGCGCTGCGGGCTGTTCACCGGCTCAAAAGGATTCCGCCGGCCGTCAGCACCGCGGTCTTTATGGCGGGCGGCTTTCTCGGATACGCAAGTGGCGGAGCGGTCTCGACTATTTTTGTCTCACGATATGGTCTGAGAGGTTTATATCCTCTAATTCTGTGTCCCGCTGCCGGTATTTTGATGGTCATATTCTTGAGAATCCGACTGGCCGTTGAGCCGAAAGTGCGCAGCGAAAATGGTGCACGAACCGATAAGAAACGATTGCCTTTCTGGCTCATAATTACTATGGCTATGCCCGCAGCCATTTCTACTACTGTACTTGTATTTCTGCTGCCGACGGTCCTTGATGAGCTTGGTTTTGAGCTTACGTTCGGGGGATTCTCGTTAACGATGTTTGGTCTGGGAGGGGCGGCGGGCTCGTTTGTCTGGGCAGGTATTGCTCATAAGAAAGGCGAGCTTCCTTGTTCAATTGTCGCACTTTTTCTTGCGGTCCCTTTCTTAGTAACATACATGATATTGATAGAAAACAGAATGGCGATATGGATGTTGTTTGGTGTCGGCTTTTTCGCAATCTCGGCTTACATATTGATGATTACCCTGGCCAGGGCCGCCACAGGGCCCAGCCTCGGACAGAGAATGGGATTTATGGTAGGCGGAACCTGGGCACTGGCAAATATCGTTTTTATGGCCCTGCTGCCAATCGCAGAGCATTTTGGTACGATTGTCTCGCTGAAATTTGTGCCTTTGGGTTATGTGTTTTCGGCCGCTTTGGGACTTTTAATTATGCTGAAGAGCAGCGCCTCCAGCGAAGGCAAACACCTCAGGATCGGTCGCTGACCGCTTAAAAACCAACAGCTTATCAAGGCAATCGAGAATACTGTGGACTCACTGTAAATGCTATGCAGAAAACTCTCAGGAAAGTTTAACGGCAGGCATAACCGGCTGGCAACGAAGCGACAGCGTAGTTGTAAATTCGTGTTCATACTCTTGTTAGGCAAAGTTTAGCTGCTGTTGCCTTGAATGGAGGCGTGTACTAATACCTAAGACTCGATCAAACTTCCTCAATAAGTCCGGGTCGCAGTGTTCGAGTAATTTCGATACGTCTTGCTTATTCTCGACCGTATAGAAACTCTTAGTAGGAGAGAAATAAACGAGGACTTTCTTGTTGTGCTCGCACAAATTCAGGATGTTGTTCAAAGTGCCATTGCTTTTTCCGTCCCACAGCATGAAACCGTAATCAGCTTCGTTGCCCATAAGAACATCTTTAGTGCTATAATAATTAAAATCTTTCTTGTTTCTGCTCGAATGAACATTCCGCGTTTTCCACTTCCCTATGTTGTTTCGGCAAACATCACCCATGCAAAATACCAAAACATTCCTATAGTTTTTCTCAGCGAGATATCTTTGCATCGCCTTATCAGCACCATTCGCATCGCCAAGGAGTATAAGATGCCCGTTCGCAATAATATTGTCAGTGCGTCCCCTTACCGCTTGGTTTAACCGTCCCATTTTGCGAGAACCGCCAAAGAATACCTTACTCATCTTCTTCTCCGAGTCATAGTAAGTGTAAGAGCATATACTTCTTTTGTTTTTCCCTGGTCTTTCAATGCCTGAGTTATGGCGTTAAGGGTCGCTCCAGACCGATAAAGGTCGTCAAACAAAAGAATGTTTCGTCCTTCAACCTCGCGTTTAGCGACGGCGTAAGCATCTTTGAGGATCTCAATCCGTTTGCTAAACTCATATATGTCCTTAAGTTCAGGAGTTTTCTTAATTTTAACAACACAATCTGTACATAGTTTTGTACCGGTAAACTTAGAGACACCTTTTGCGACAGCTATCACAGGTTGGAATGTCCTCGTTTCAAGGGAAGGTGGTACAGGAATGATCAAATCCACCGACCAGCTTTTGCTATTTAAAAATTCCGCAGCAGTGTCAATGATGATCCGAAGTACCGACTTGTCTGACTTGTACTTTAGTCGATTCAACAGTCCTCCCATATCACTATATGTGGTGTCAAACTGCGGGTGGCCATATTCATTGTAACCGATAAATTTACTGCTTAGTGTATGAAGGGCCAAAGAGTAACCGCAAGTCCATTTACCTTTTATTCGCCTTGGTGAAATCTTCATCATGACGTTCCATACTGTTCTAAATGCCTGTTTAAAACATCTTCTTTATGCATAGAATCTTTTACGCGTCAATATTGTAATATAGCACATCTGCCCCTGCAAGTCAAAAACAGAGGAAATGCAACCACAACGCCTCTGGCCAAGTCAACTGACGAAAAGCCATCGCTCAACGGAAAAATTTTTTACACAAAATCTGCTCCAGGCTGTTATTATTAAATGGATACTGAACATGTTCAGACTTTATGGAATGTTAGTTAAAGCGTAGGAAATGAAGTATTCAAAGCGAGCGGAAATCTTTAGACAGGTAAAGGCCGACTATATCGACTTCCTGGCATCGGTTCTCTGGAGGCTCACCGGCGATAGGGAGCTTTTCACTGAAGCGATGCAGTATTCGCTGTTAGGAATATGGCGGCACGTCGAGAAGCTCAACGGCAAAAAGGCCGCCTCTTACATCTACAGGATTGCCCTGACCGCAAACTCAAAGGCCTGGCGAAACAGGATCGGCAGAAATGGCCAAATCAGCGAAAGCCAGATGGGCGTCGCAGCAAGCCCGGATGAGAAAGTCAGCAACAGCGAATTGGCAGCAAAGGTAAGACTGGCGGTAGCTCAGCTTCCGGCTAAACAGTCAAAGGCAATAGTCATGCGATACTTCCAGCAGCAGGATTACAGAGAAGTTGCCGAGAAGTTGTGTTGCACAGAAGCAGGGGCAAGGTCGCATGTGTCAAAGGCGATTGCAGCTTTGCGAGGCAAGTTGGCGGCTTTGACGGATTAGGAGAAATAAAATGGATAGAGAAAATATTGAAGAAATCCTGAACAAGTTAGGCACAGAAGATGTGCCCCCCGAAGCACGCCAAATCGCACGCGAAATGTCGGAAGATTTCAGCAAGACTTTGAAGCAACCGAAACGACATATTTTCTTGGAGTATATCATGAAAAGCAAAATAACAAAACTGGCCGCTGCGGCGGCGATAATATTTGCAGTGGCACTTTCGATAACAGTAGTAAACAAGCTGACTTCGGAAGCCTATGCCATTGTTCAAACGGTAGAAGCATTAAAGGATGTTCGCTTTTTGCATCTCATCAGTTACGATGCAAACGGACAGGTCCAAGATGAAAGGTGGATTGAGATTGGAATGGATGGCAGACAAATCCGGTATCGACAGGACACTCCTCCGGATTTCCTGGTTGTTGAGGACGGCAACTCAACGGCAGCATATCACAAAGATAAACATGCAGTTGTACTTTACGACCGGAAATACAAACAATATGTGTGGGTCGGCGATCTTGGCGAGTTTTTTGAAAATCTGCGGCAGAAAGGCACTATCATCGAACAAAATACGAATTACCGGGGCCGGGCTGCCCACAAGATACTCTGGCCTATGGCGAATGCCGAGGTGTATGTGGACCCGGTAACAAAACTTCCGTTCGCTATCGGCAATACCGAACTCAGCTATGAGCAACCTCCACCCGGAACTTTCGAAATTATTATCCCGGAAGGTTTTGCAGTCTTCGACAGAAGACCGGGCGCCGAGCCGATTGAAGAACCCGACTGGCTCAAGAGGGAAGATTCTGCCGATGAGTTATTTAACAAGGCCCGATACGCTCTGGCAGCGGGCAACTACCCCGAGGCCGCAGCACTGTTCGAGTATGTAATCGACAAACAACCCCCCGGACGTAACTGGGCGTGGTTCTGGCTTGGCAGCACCTACTATGAACTCGGCGAATACGATTTAGCGATAGACAAATTCTCCAAGGTAATCGATATATTGAGCAGCTATGGCCCCGTTCCCTACTGCCTGTACGCACGCGGCTTGGCATATGCCACCAAGGGCCAGAACAGCACCGCCGAGCAGGATTTGGTCAAAGTACTGCCCTGGATGATTCAGTCCTTACGGCAACCGACAGCAGCGGCAATGTTCAATTACGCCGATGACCCACTTTATAGAAGCCTTCCCAAAGATAAGAGACCCACGGCAAAACAAAGCCTGTCGATGATGATTAACCGGCTGCGAATCATCACCGGTCAAAACTTTGGCTATGACCCCTATGGAAGTGCCGAAGAGAACGAGCAGGCAATAGCGGCCTGGGAAGAATGGTACGAAAACTCGGGCGAAATTGAATTTACCCCGGATGCCGAGCTTATTCCCATCCCAAAGGTAGTCGAAGAGGCGGGGAAATAACGCTCGGTAGGTGTGTATTGATAAACAGGCCGGGCTTTTTCGCTCGGCCTTTTTTATGCGCTTTTGGAATAATAAAGGCTGCGCTTTCCAAAAAAAAGATTATTAAACGCTAATTCCAGCGGTCTGTTCCCGGACCTCAAAAACCTGGCAAATTATATTGATTGTCGCACTTTTTAAGATTGCTGCAATAAAAAGCCCTGAGTTTGCGTCCTTATTATATGGATGTAAGTAGTTTAACTGTAACTGTTTAATTGTTTGGAGGTCAGTATTATGAAGAAGTATCTGGTATCAGCCGTTGCCGTTTTGGTCGTTCTAACGGCGGCCTGGGCCGCATTCGGCCAGCGCCAAGGAGGCGCCGCCGCACGTCGTGGCGAAGGCACTGAAAGACGGGGGAGGTCTCAAAATCTCTCTGCCGAACAGAGAGCCAGGATGAGAGAAAGATTCCAGAATATGTCCGAGGAAGAAAGGGAAAAGGCCAGGGCCGAAATGCGCCAAAGATTTGCCGCCAGAGGCCAACGTTTAGGACGCGAAGACCAGCTCAAAGCCATCGAAACTGTTGAAAAGCAACTTGCGAACCTGAAAAAAGGCATCCAGGCACAATCAACTGAGCGAAGGTCATTTCGAGACCTGTCTGAGGAAGAAAGAAACAAATTAAGGGAAACGTTCACGAAGGCCCGTGAGCAACGAAACAAAGCATTCAAAGCGATTATAACACAAATTGCGAGACTGCAAGGCCAAAGGGAGCCGGCGGAAGGCGGGGAGCTACTCATAATAAACACCGCCCAACTGAAGCCGATTCACGAGCTTGCGGTCAAAGAAAAAGCCACGGAAACCGCCCAGCGTCTCGAAAGGCTGATGAGCAGAGGCAGGGGTGGCTTTGGAGGCAGGCCGCCGACAGGAACGAGGCCGACGCCGGGTACTACAGGGCGTACACGACGGACTCCGCGGCGTCCAACGCAATAGGAAAGCCAACGTCGATAATCCAGTCAGGGACCAGGCTTTATACTACAAAACTTTGATGGCTGTGTAGTTAAATAGTAACGGATTTGAAGTTGTATTATACGACCTGCTCCGGTAGTTACCGGAGCAGGTCGTATGCGCACCGGGGACGCTTAATGTCCATAAATATACGGCAATTATGGCCCAAATTGGGCAGGTAAAGTCTCTTTGATTTGCTCGTTTTCGTCCTTGCCTGATGAAGCCGGGCTTGTGTATAATAAAACGCTAATTTCCTGAGTGGGAAATTAGTCGAATTGTAAAATTTTAACTTGTTTTGGAGGTCAGAATTATGAAAAGGTACCTGATATTAACTGTCGTCGCTGCGATGGTTCTGTCATTGGCCTTGCCTGCCATGGGCCGGCAAGAAGCCGGAGACCGCACACGCCCGACCGAAGGCCGTGAAAGAAGGCCAAGGTCTCAAAATCTTTCTCCCCAAGAAAGAGCCGGATTAAGAGAAAGATGGCCCACGATGTCGGAGGCCGAAAAGGAACAGTTCAGAAACCAGATGCGCGAAAGATTTGTCTCCGCGCGGCCGGGCATGGACAGTGAAGGACAGAGGAGAATGTCTGAAAGATTTGAACAGCAAGTTGCCGAATTGAGAGCAAAGCACGAGGAGACCGTCGGTGAGCTTAAGGCAATTCGTGAGCTGGCGGCAAAAGAGAAAGCTAAGAAAACGGCTGCTCGGCTCGACAAGCTCATCGCAAAATACGAGGAGAAATTTGAAAAAGAACTCGCGCAAGTGGAGCAAAGACGCGAGAGATTCGAGAGAATGTGGAGGGACCGGCCGGGACCGGCCGGAAGGGAAAGACCAGAGCGACCGGAAGCCGGCAGGCCGGCTCCCCCCTTTACCCTGAACAGCTTTGACGGAAAAACTGTACGCCTTTCAGACTACTGGGGTAAAACTGTCGTGCTGGAGTGGCTCAATTTCGAGTGTCCCTTTTCCCTATACCATTACAAAACTGCAAAAACGATGGCAAACCTTGCGAAAAAGTACAAGACCAAAAACGTCGTCTGGCTTGCGATAAACAGCACGAGCCATACAACACAGCAAGCAAATATAAACTTTGCTAAAGAAAATAAGCTGCCTTACACAATACTTGACGACAGGTCAGGCAAAGTCGGCCACGCCTATGCTGCCAGGACAACGCCGCACATGTACATCATAAATCCAAGAGGCCGCATCGTCTACGAGGGCGCAATTGATAATGCACCGATGGGCAGAGCAAAAGACGGTGTAATAAACTATGTTGATGAGGCTTTGGCAGGCTTGACCACCGGTAAAGCGATAAGCACTGCCAAGACAAAACCTTACGGCTGCACCGTAAAGTACCCGTGATAGGCTCGGCTTTCTCCAAAAAGCCAGCTCAAATATTCGCTGCAATCAGGGGTCGGTGGTAGCACGCTGCCGGCCCTTGTTCTTTCTGCCTTGCAGGGATGTATTCGATGACTGAGAAGTCAGGCCGGCCTGCCCCAGAATTTCTGTAGTATTATACCAGCCACAATCAGGCCCAGCCCTATCACTGTTGACAAAAGTATCTCTTCGCCGACAGCAAAAGAAATCACAACAAGTGCAAAAAACGGAACCAAATAAATTAAGCTCACAACATGTGCCGTTGTCTTTGACAGCCTTAGTGCCTTCAGCCATATCAAAAAAGTAATACCTAATTCGAATAATCCAACATAGATTGCACCAATAATGCCGTTGCGATTTGGTAATTTCAGCTCCGAAAAAAACAAGATTGCCACAAATATAAAGAAGGTCCCGAATGCAAAATTAACAAAAAGCCTGACGGCCTCATCATGCTTATCTTTAACGTTATAAATCCAGAAAAGCGCCCAGATAACCGAGCTTCCCGACGCCAACAATACTCCCGCAGTATTGGTAAACCGAAATCCCAGGATGTCCCCTTCTGTTGCAATTACAAACACGCCGAGAAAACTGATAACTATGGCAAGAATGCTCCCTGGCTTGATTCTTTGATGCAGTAGAGGTATTGACAGCAGAACAAGCATTATAGGCCAGATAAAATTTAACGTTACCGCTTCCTGAGCCTTCAGTATCGAATATGCTTTAAGCAGGATAACGTAGTAAAGGAAAGGATTGAGAAAACCCAACAGGGCGGAACGCAAATAGTCCCGGCTTGTGAAAGCCTTGAGTAATTGTAGCTTTTTCAGAATCAGTAAATAAAGAAAGAGGAAAACAGATGCTGTGAGTGAGGCGTAAAACAAAAGGCCAAAGATATCTATAAAGCGTAAAGAAATCTTAAAAGCCGAAGCGATGGTGGACCACAACAACACCGCAACGCAAGCGTAAAGATAAGCCCTTTTCTGTTTTTCCATAATCAAGCAAATTAGGCGTTAGCCGTTTAGTCCCCAAGCCTGCTTGGGGGTTTATCACCTGTGGGCGGGGTTGCTGCCATCTAAAGTCCTAACTTTTCGGATATGTCCTGCATCGCTTTAAGGACCGTTTCTATGAGTTCCGTCAGTTCGACGCCGAGTTCCTCAGCCCCTCGCTCGATTATTGCCCTGTCCACACCGGCGGCAAAACTTTTCTCCTTCCATTTCTTCATGACCGACCGGACCTTAACATCTGCCAGCTTCTTCGATGGCCTGACAAGTGCAACCGCTATAACCAAACCGGTAAGTTCATCAACGGCGTAAATGCACTTCTTAAGGACCGTATCGCGGCTTGTACCCGTGTGCTCGGCGTGCGCCAAAATTGCTTCCGTCAATTCATCACAGTATCCCTGTTCTTTCAGGTACTCAACTCCTTTGAACGGATGGTCGCTCAGGTCGGGGAACTTTTCATAATCGAAGTCGTGAAGAAGCCCGACAACGCCCCACTTCTCCGCGTCCTCGCCGAATTTAGCGGCGTATGCCCTCATCGCCGCCTCAACAGCGTATGCGTGCTTTCGCAGGTTCTTATTTTTCGTCCATTCCTCTAAAATTTGTTCTGCTTCTACTTTGTCCGGCCATCTGTCCATAATGTGAACCCTTACCTTTCTTGTTCTTCGAAATAATTCAACCTGCGATAATGCTACCGCACCAATACGCGGTTTACAACTTAAAAAGCTGGATTCCAACCCCCCTGTCGGATAAACTGTGCAGGACAAAGATGAACATTACTGCCGGCTTAAGAAAACAATCGACCCGCGCAGCGAGGGCCGCTATGAAAGTACTCTTTATACGAACTCCGAGATACGTTTGGCCGTTCAATAGCGAGACAAGTGCGTTCTGGCAGCCTCTCGCTTTTATGTCACTTGCAGGCCGGCTCGAAGCCGCGCACTCCGACCTTTCAATCAAAATAATTGATTGTGCGGCAAGCAAAATCGGATGGAAAACACTCTTTTCCACTCTCGCCTCCGACTCACCGGACGTAATCTGTCTCGGCGAAGAAACGGTCTCTTCACACGAAGCAATGCGACTCGCCGGCTACGTCAAAGAACAACACCCGGAAACTATTATCATCGCGGGCGGCGTCTTTTTTAGCAATGCAGCAGAAGAGTCACTTGGAACTGGCCGCATAGATTACATCGTCCACGGCGAAGGCGAAATCACACTTTTAGAGCTGCTCACCGCAATTGCTGACCGGCGTAACATCAAAAGCGTCAGCGGCATATCTTATAAGCACAACGGCCAAATCTTCAGGACCGCTTATAGGCCGCCAATACCCGATATGGATACTCTGCCTATGCCTGCATGGTCGAAAGTGCCGATGCATCTCTACGGCCTGGGCGCAAAAAACCACCCCGGCCTGGTCTCGATAGAACACAGTCGAGGATGCACAGACAATTGCTCATTCTGCACGCTCTGGAAGCACATGGGAAAACCCTCAAGAGACGGCATCACCATAAAGCCTTATTATCGCACAAAGTCTCCCGAAAGGTCTCTGGAGGAAGTCGCAAGACTTGTCCGCGATTTCGGCAGGTCCACTTTTGGCTGGGTCGACCCAACCTGGAATGCGGACCCAAAATGGACCGGCGAATTTTGCGATGCTGTATTAAAGAGGAATATAAAAATACGACAAACCGCCTGGCTCAGGGCCGATTACGTCGTTCGCGACGAAGAGCTTGGTGTCCTTGAAAAGGCCGTTCGCGCAGGTCTTTGTCAGGTTATGCTCGGCGTTGAAAGGCCGGACAAGCCTGGCCTCAAAGAATTGAACAAGCACGCAAACGGCCCCGATATTACCGCAAAAGCCTTCGAGATTTTCCGTAAAAAATACCCGAGCGTCTTTACCATCGGCTCGGTCATATTCGGGCTTTGGGACGAGACAAAGAAATCGCTTAATGAGCTTTCGAGATACCAGTACAAAGTGGGTATGGACTACTGCTTCTTCATTCCATTGACTCCGAATCCGGGTACAAAAGTTTATGACGATGCTCGCAAACGCGGGATAATAGAAGTTACCGACCGGCGTGCCTACAATTTTCACACGCCGGTTATGCGGACAAGGCGCTTCTCTGCAAAGCAGCTCGAAAGACTTTATTTCAAGTTGCTGTTCAAACCAGGTTTTGATAGAATAATTTGTCTTCTGAGGACATTTTTTAACTTAAAAGACAGGCGGCGAAGAAGGGTTTTCAAGTCATTATTGAAGTATGGAACGCAAATCGCAGGAAGATATATCGTTAGCAGAGTACGACACCCGTTTAGCGATAAGCCGACTATCTATTCACGCAAACCCAAATGGTACGACTCATGACTGTCGTCAGTTACATATTTTCGTTTTTATGCAGCCAGGACCCATCCCGGTCTTTTGCAATCGGCGGCCACCTGCTGCCCTTCTGCCAGCGGTGCACAGGTCTATATCTCGGCTTGGGAATCACTTTCATTTATTTGCTTGTAAGCCGTCATTATAAAAAAGGTCTGCCGCCGAGAAGCGTCATTTACGTAAACATTGCAAGTTTGCTGGTGATGCCCGTATTTGGTTTTCATTTGCTTGACCCCGGCCCTGCCTGGCGGCTTTGGAGCGGCCTGATTTACGGAAATGCCATCGCCTCTCTACTCCTGCCCGCCACCTCAATCATCTGCACCGGTAGCAGGATTTCGCAAGTTTCGCGACTATACCGTCATTTCGACCGAGCGAAGCGAGCGGAGAAATCTATTCAAACAGCCAAATTCCATTTCCCTTATAGTCGTCCCATTTATGAAAAGCAGTACGAGGGCAGGGTTTTTGGCCAATATACAAAACTTTCGACGTTTGCATTTTTCGTACTCTTTGCCTTCTTAAATACGCTCCCTATATGGTTCCCGATACAGTCAACTTTTCTTTACTACACCGTACTCACATTGGCGCTTATAGGATTGCTCTGCGTTTTATTCTGTCTCGTATCAGTAATGGCTTTTTTGATAAAAAGAATGACGGCCTTATTGTTTTTGCCCCTGATTTCCCGGATGAAGTCGTGCAAATAAATTGAATTTTGTTAGAATAGAGCTTATACAAGGCGTTTGATTGAATTATCGTTATACCAAATTGAAGAATCCAATGGGCGTAAAAAAACTGCATGAGGTAACAGAAAGAATCTGTAAAGAGAAGATAGAAAGCTTTGTATAGCCGCAGAGGACACAGAGAACGTAGAGAATAGACAAAGACAAAACCGCAGGGCGTTCTTGATGGAACTTGATGTCCCGCGTTGCGATATAATCGTAAAATGTTGGAAGGAGTTTACGGAAAAAGAAGCTCAATTACTTTCGTGTTAGGTACTTATAACTTTATTTTGATATTTTTCCTTTCGTGGTTTATAATACAAAAGAAGCATAAATTCATACTTGAGACAACAAGATGTCGATATTCAGATTTGAAACTAACAACTGAAATCTGAAAATGGAACGAATAAATATACAACGGAAATTGTTTCTTTGGGCTCTCGAGCGTTGCGGTAAAACCGAAGAAGCAATGCAAAGAAAATTCCCAAAGATTGCAGATTGGTTGAGTGGCGAAGTATATCCAACATTGAAACAGTTAGAAAGTTTTGCAGCCGCAACATACACACCAGTAGGGTATTTCTTTCTAAATGAACCTCCTGAGGACAAGTTGCCAATACCTGATTTCAGAACGGTTAAAGGGCAACCTCAGCGTCCCAGCCCACATTTATTAGATACAATTCAAACCATGCAATCCAGGCGGGAGTGGATGCGGGAGTTTATGCTCGAAGAAGGACAGCCCCCCCTATCTTTCATTAAAAGCGCTACGTTAAGAACAAATCCTGCCAAAGTAGCAATGGAGATGAGCAACATTCTTTCTCTCTCTGGCGGTTGGGCTAAAAGAGTCCGTACTTGGACTGAAGCTTTAAGGCTTTTACGAGAGGCTATAGAAGACGCAGGTGTTATGATTGTCATTAATGGGGTTGTTGGCAATAATCCCTATCGACCTTTAGATGTAGCAGAATTTCGGGGTTTTGCTTTAGTTGATGAATATGCGCCATTGATTTTCATTAATGGACGTGATTCCATATCTGCTAAAATGTTTACTATTATCCATGAATTAAGTCATTTATGGCTGGGATATGAAGGGGTATCCAATTTTGATGAATTGAAGCCTGTTGAGACAAATGTAGAAGAATTCTGTAACCAGGTTGCAGCAGAGTTCCTTGTGCCATCTGATGAATTCAAGAAGGCCTTAAAAGAAAATCAAAGAGAAAATGATTATGACCTTTTTCAGATTTTAGCGAGAAGGTTCAAAGTTAGCCCTCTTGTGACTGCACGCCGAGCCCTGGATATGAAATATATTAGCAAAAACCGTTTTTTTGGGTTCTACGATAATTATGCCAAAGATATCAAAAAACGTAAACCCAAAGGAACTGGCGGAAATTTCTGGAATACTCAGATAGTTCGCGTGGGAAAGCTTTTTGGCAGCGCTGTAGTCCAGGCAACTTTAGAAGGCCGGTTGCTTTATCGTGATGCATATCGACTCACAGGACTAAAAGGAAAAACATTCGATAATTATGCCACATTACTTGGTTTTTAGGTTTTAAGTATGCCTGATGCAATAAAATACATATTAGACGCAAATATATTTATTGAAGCCAAAAACAGGTATTATGCGTTTAATTTGTGCCCCGGATTCTGGGATTCCTTACTGCATCACAAAACTATGGGCAATCTTGAAAGTATAGACCGCGTTAGAAAAGAACTTTTAGAATGTAAGGACAATTTAGCCACCTGGAGTAAAAAAGCGGCTTGCTTGTTTTCTTCCACAAATAGTGAACTTGTTAGGACAGCTTATCGTGACATTATTCAATGGGTGCAAAGTCAAGAGCGTTTCTTTGACGCTGCGAAAAGCAGGTTTGCCGATGACCCAGATGCATGGGTAATTGCATACGCCAAAGCCAATAATGCCATTGTAGTTACACAGGAAGCTTCTGCACCAAAATCACGTAAAGACGTAAAAATACCAGATGTATGTAATCATTTTAATATTAAATGGACAGATACTTTTGATATGCTTCAGAAATTAGGAGTAGTTTTTTATTGGAAAACTTCTTAGGGGGCAATTAAAGGTGCCCGCCTGCCCCGCACTTACTCCGGTTAGTGCGGGGGTACATTTTTCCCCTGTTCCATGAGATCCTTGAATTAGTTGGTCCATTTCTGGTCTTTGTACTCTCTGGCTAATAATTAATCCCTTTTCGTGCCTTAATGTCTTCGTGGCAAATCCCCTCTGCGGCTAAAAAAAATGCCTTTTTTGACCATTTTTTTGTTGACTATTGTTTGATAATATATTAATGTAGTTGTATGTTTACCTGATGGTAAACTTGAAGTCGCAGTCGAAGATCCGGCATCTTTTTGACGGAATCCGGCTTTAGACGGAACGCCGGCAGCTTGCCCCTTTCCCTATGGGGGGCGATAGATAACTTGGAGTCAATAGTGAAGAGTCTTGGAGCAAAGTGGAAACCCCTTAGGGAAATTACCCATTTTACCACTAATGAGCATCGAGAAACCAGTAGCCGCCATTGGGCGACCCGTGGAGAGGATCCAACTTTAGCTCACTTTAGGCATTTTAGCTCACTTTTCACTAACTTTTCCTCTACAACTGTAGTGAGCGCACTACAAATCGCTCATTTTATGCAAAACAAACCCAATTTCCAAAAAGCCCAAATGAACGTAAGCCGAGTTTCAACAAGGGATTATGCAAAAAAGACACTTGGTGAACGTGGGAAAAACAAACCCAATTCAAACCCAATACAAACCCAATCAAACCCAATTAAAGCCAATAAAATGCCAAAACAAACCCAAAACAAAGCCAAACAAACCCAATCAAACCCAAACAAACCCAATTTTACCCCCATCGCCTCTACCCCTGCTTCAACTTTTTTACTGACTATGGGAGGTCGTGCGGATAAAATTATGTCCTGTAACCTTATTAATAGGAAATATCATTTTGAAAGGGCTTGGTAATGAATACGCAAAAAACTAAAAAAGCAGGTTTCAGTAAAGCTCTGATAGCTCTGACAGCGGCGGCTTCCTGCCTCGCAATCTACATCCTGGCTTGTGTCATGTCGCCTGTAACCTGGTCACCGGATTCCTCCAAAATCGCACTGCTCGTCACGTCCCCCGGCGACAATCCCGATAAGTACGCAATCGCAACTTATGATATAGCAACAGAGAAGCATCTGTTACTGGACGAGGTCAAAAAAGATGGGCATCTGTCCACTCCCGCCTGGTCGCCGGACGGCAAATGGATTGCCTACTATAAGGTGGACCCCTCCCTTCAGACCGAACCTAACGCCACCACAGAAAAAGTGACCGGTGAAGAGCTGTTTACCGAAGAAGACAAAATACTGAGTCCTTTCTTGTGGGAGATTGCTAAGGAAAGGATTGGCGAGGAAGAAAACCTTGAGTTTTTCAATGTGAAGTTGATAATTGTCAGGCCGGATGGCAAGGAAAGAAAGGTCCTGCGTGTTATGAAGTGGATTGGTGATGACGATGCTCGTTTGAGGCTGATATTCAGCCAGCCGCAGTGGTCTCCTGATTCACGCCTTGTATTCTATACTCGCAGCTTGGATGACAATGGAGAACTACTCTATATAGGCAGTTTAGACCTGACCACAGAAAAGACCGAAGCACATCTGTTCAGTTCTATAGGCACGCCCGCTGTATCCGGCGACGGCAAATGGCTCGCATCTCTGTTGAGCCCTGCCGGTTCAGACAAAACCATTTTAACCGTTGCACGAGTTGACGGCAGCGAGCACAAGTACTACAAGCTCGACTTGGAAATGGACAACGAAGAGAATTTATACCTCACTTTGATGTGGTCGCCCGATTCGAAACGCATCCTGATTGCGCCCAATAAGCAATTGTGTGTCGTCAACGCCATGACAGGCCGGGTGCGGAAATATCGTGACCCCGACGCCAAAGAAATCGCTTATGGGATATTTTCGCCACAGGGTGATAAGCTATACTACCTTGCCGAACATGAGAAAGATGACCCTAATTCCGACAAAGAAAAAATTAACTTAATGAGTATGAACCTCAAAGATTCAAAAACGCAGGTAGTGTTTGAGATTTCCAGGGTCCCTGGCCTTGAAGGTCCCGGCAAGTTCTCTATTTCGCCCAACGGCAAGATAGTCTTGTTCAGATGTGTGATGAAGGGTAAGGCGGGCGTTGAAAAATCAGCGTTACTTTTCTGGGACGGCAAAACTCAAAAAATTGTCGAAACTGACTCCTGGCTCATAAATATCCTCTTCCCCGATGAGGCTCTCATCTTTGAAGAAAAGCTCATCGGCAAATGGAAAGGTAAGGATGGCACAACCTTAATCTCCGAACGCGCACAGGAAAATACGTATAAGTTCACAGTAATCGATAAAGACGGTGAAGAACAGGCCGCCTCTGCAAATCTATTCAGGCAAAATAATATGACGTTCCTATGCTTATCTTTCCAGGACTTGGGCGAAATTGTATATGCAAAAGTTGACCAAATAGAACCAAAACTATTACTGAGAGGTATGAAATACGATGAAGTTGCCGAAATGCTGAGCAAGCCCCCCGAATTGCTAAAGCAGGAGACTACTGAGGTTGATGACACATTTGAGGGGACTCGTATACAGTAAAAGAACTCCGGCGTAAAGCAGGCATCATTGCACAGATTCAAACTTTAGCTCCTTTGGTGTTTTCAGGGCGTGAAATGAAAAGAATTATCTCGGTATCGCGCAGAACGGATGTCCCTGCCTTTTACGGTGATTGGTTTATGGGCCGAATCGAGCAGGGCTTCGCCGGTGTAGTCCATCCTTTTGGAGGGAAGAAATATATTGTCGGGCTTATGCCCGAAGACGTCGTTTGCTTTGTCTTCTGGTCCAAGAACTTCACTGGCTTCATTGAGAACCTGGAAATTTTAGACCGCTTAGGCTACAAATTCTATTTTAACTATACCGTTACAGGCCTGCCGGCTGTATTCGAAAGTAATGTAGAAAAACAAACAGCGATCGAAACCATCAGGCAGCTAAGCAAGATGTACTCGCCAAAGCACATAAACTGGCGGTTCGACCCAATCATTATCTCAAGCATCTGCGACCGCGATTTTTACATCAGGGCTTTTGAAAGGCTGGCCTCCGAATTCACTGGATTCGTTGAACGCTGTTACTTCAGCTTCGTTGTCAAGTACGGCAAAGTCATCCGCAATTTTGCCGAGTTTGAAAAGGCGCATAGCCTGAAAATCTTCGATTGCAGCAGCGATTTCAA
>DUZJ01000022.1 GCA_013349615.1 Planctomycetota bacterium
GGTTAACAACAAGACAAACAGCGAGATTTTTGCATATCTGAGCATTTTCTATTTCCTTCCTCACAAATGTTTTAGGCCGGCCGAATGCGGTTGTATCTTGTAGGCCTTAAAATCGCAATTATCGTTTGCGCAAACTATAATAATTCTAACATATATAATACCGCTGAGTCAATGCTTTTTCCCCTTAAACTGGGATGTTTGCCACCCTTTTTCGCAATCGCAACAGAGGTCAGAAAACCGCGTTACATTGCCTTAAAGCAAAGTTTTAAGTCGATGCACTATCTGCAAGACTTGATGGCATCTCCGTTCTATTTGATTTTGGCAAATCCGGGTACAACTCCGGCTTTCTCTGTGCTCTCTGCGCTTATCCTGAAGCCTCGTAACAAATTGAGAAAGGAATTATCTGTATCGGCCCCAGCTTTCAGCAAATCCTGCGAAATCCAGGAAGTTAATGATGCCGTCACCAGCAGCAGGAGCAATATCCACCAATGGTTCATTGCCGAGCCAGCAGCTTGCCAGTTTCTTCAAGTCGTCAAAATCGACCGAGCCGTCGTAGTTAAAGTCACCCGGAATGTGATAATAGTTCAAAGCTGCGTAAGCATCAACGAGTCCCCAGCCGTACTCTTCATCCCATCCGTCCGGGCCTAAGTCTCTTGCGGAGTTCTGCAGCGCTTCCCTGATGGCATCCGGGCCGGTTACTCCTGTAGATATTAACAAAGCTGCGATCCCGCTTACGTGGGGAGCAGCCATAGAAGTGCCCTGATAAAACCACAAGTAGTCCCAGTCTCTTGGGCTGGAGCCGAAAGTTTGCTGGAGGATGCCGTCGTAGTAGCCGTCTCCGTTTTGGTCCACATTCAAATCTCCTCCCGGTGCAGTCAGGTCCAAATAGCTGCCGGTAGTGGAATAGTACGCCCTGGTCTGGTCATATCTGGTGGCACCCACTGCGATGCAAAAGTCATCGTAGGCAGCCGGATACATAGTTGGATTTCCTTCTTCATACTCATTTCCTGCGGCACAGACAATGGTTACACCTTTTCCATAAGCGTAAGCAACTGCATCTCTTAAAGTCACGGAATGGGATGGGCCTCCTAAGCTGAGGTTGATTACATCGGCGCCGTTGTCAGCGGCGAAATATATCCCATCGGCAATAGTGGTATATGGTGCTTCGCCGCGCCGGCTCAGGACCTTGACCGGCATAATGGAGCAGTTAAAAGCTATGCCTGCGACGTCGAGACCGTTGTTTGTACTCTGAGCAATAGTGCCGGTGATATGGGTGCCGTGTCCGTCATCGTCATTGGCATGCGCATTGTTTCTAATAAAATTGTAGCCGGGTACAAAACGGGTATTGGCCAAATCAGGGGCCCGTTGGAAACCTCTAAAATTTTCGTAAGCCACGCCTGTATCCAGCACGGCGATGATGACATTAGGGTCTCCGGTTGTGATGTCCCAGGCCGGCTCGATATTTATTCCGGCGTAAGTTTCATACAGGTGCCACTGCAAGTAATAGTAAGGGTCATCAGGGACAAAAAAGGCGTAAGCGTAATAGTTTAATTCGGCGTACTCCACGTCAGGTTCGCGATTATAGAGTTCGACAACTTGTTTGGGTGTTTTTGGCGGCGGGACCTTAATCCTTTTGAAGCCGGCAAAGGGACTCGTGTATAATACAGAAGTTCCGTGCCGTCGATTTACCCGGCTGATGTGGTCTTGGGAAAGGCCTTTTTTGAATTTTACGATGATTTCATTCGGGACCCACTTCGGTCGCCTGTTAGTTCTAAATCCGGCTTCGTGTATAGCCGAACCGGCAAACCCGACTTCGGCAAAGCACAAGAGCAAAAAAGCTGCTAATAGCCTTGGAAAGTTTTTCTTCACCACCCGCCCCATAAGCACATCTGACTTGTTATGTTCTTTACTGTAAGTCATTATTTTACCATATTATAGGTTACATTTCAAGTATAATCTTTAACCGACATCCCGCAGCAAAAAGGTGGAGAGCAGCATTTTTTGCCTTTGAAATTGGCTTTGTTTGGCTTTGTATTGGGTTTGTTTTGGCATTTTATTGGCTATAATTGGCTTTGTATTGGCTTTGATTGGCTTTGTATTGGGTTTGTTTTTTAGTTCATTGTTCATAGTTATTTGTTCGTAGTTCTTTGTTAAAACAGTACTTAAGTTCATTTGGGCTTTCGGCAAATTGGGTTTGTTTTGCATAAAAGGTCTGATTTGTAAAGCTCTCTCTACAAGTGTAAAGATGCCAAGGCTGGCAAAATACGAAATACGAAGCACGAAATTCGAAACAATATCAAAATCTAAATGACCCAAATTCAAAACTTTGCCTATCTTGCCAAATAAAGCTTTTTTTTTGCGTGTATCAATAGAACCATATTTAGTTTGATAAATATTATACGATAGGAAATGTTAGATGTAAAGTAAATAATTAAAAATATTGGACTTTTATTAGATGCGGAGAGAAAAAGTTTATCAGGGGAACGGGGGGTATAGCGTGCCGGATCCGCTGGAGGCGGACAAGTGCTCATGGAACAGGGATTTCGGAGATTGTCCACGCACCAAATTTAAAAAACAAAATTGGTGCGGGATCTGTGCTCATTCTGAGCTTGAGAAATTCCGGAGAGAATCCGAAGCGATTCAACGTGAAAAAAGTAAGGAAAAGAGACAAGATCAGTATTCGAAGCTATCTTGCCTTGGGTTTTCTTTGTAAAGCCAAACGCCTAAGAAAATTGCTCTTAAAATGGTTGTACAAAAATGGGGTTTTGTGTTTAATATTTCAGAGTTATGATTTAATATTGATCGGCCAAGCAGTGGGAACTTCTTATAATGGCAGAAACAGTTGTCTCCTGCCAGAGGGCATGCGGGGACAGGTTTTGACGTTTTATACAGTACGCCACAGGCGTATAAAACTGTATAATCATTGTTATGTGTAAAATAAATCTGTAAGGAAATAGCGTCACGATGCAGAATGAAATTACTTCTAGAGTTTTTTGGAGACCGAGAGAATGAAAAAGCTAAGTCTTCTGTTAGCCCTTAATAAATTTGTTCTCGTCTTCAATCCGAATGATGCCAAGGCACACTATAATCTTGGCAATACCTACGGCACACTTGGCCGCTATCAAGATGCGATAAAAGCCTATAAGCAGGCAATCAGAATCAAGCCGGATTATGCCGATGCACACCTTGGTCTTGGCTTTGCCTACGGCGAACTTATCCGCTATCAGGAAGCGATAGAAGCCCATAAGCAAGCAATAAGATTCAAGTCGGATTATGCCGAGGCGCACGGTATGCTTGGCCTTATATACCACAGCCTTGGTCGCTATCAGGATGCAATAGAATCCTTTAAGCAGGCCATCAGAATCAAGCCGGATTTTGCCATCGCACACTTTGGTCTTGGCAATACCTACAGCAAACTTGGCCGCTATCAGGATGCGGTAGAAGCCTATAAGCAGGCAATAAGATTCAAGCCGGACGATGCCGAGGTACACTATAGTCTTGGTGTTACCTATGGCAGCCTTGGCCGCTATCAGGATTCGATAGAAGCATGTAAGCAGGCCATCAGAATCAAGCCGGATTATGCCGATGCACACTTTGGTCTTGGCGCTGCCTACCACAGCCTTGGCCGCTATCAGGAGGCGATAGAATCCTTTAAGCATGCCATCAGAATCAAGCCGGACGATGCCAAGGCACACTTTGGTCTTGGCCTTACTTATTTCATATCTGGCGACAAGGGTTCAGCCCTTGAAGAATACAAAATCTTAAAAACCTTGGACGCTGAACAGGCAAACAAACTTTTTAATCTGATATACCAATAACAATCCCGGAAATAAGTGCTGTGCCCCAAGATTTAATTACATTATACACATGGCAACTTCCTGATTGGGATATCACCAAGGAAAAACGTGATCCTTCCAAGACATCCCAAACATGGAAAGAAACGTGGGTCGTACTACAGCCGCTCTATAATAAATTAGAGGAAAAGATAGGTACTCCTGATTTCTTTTGGTGCCTTGCGGAATATGAATATTGGATGGAGGAAGTAAGAAAACTTTGGGTGCTTGATACGCCAAATTCGGAGATATTCAAATTCTTAGATTCTAAAACTTGGGAAACGATGATTAAAGATACAGAGAACAATAAGCAACCTGAGGACACCAGTTGGGATAAGCTGATTGTGGAAAGAAGCGAAGGAATAAAAAGACTGTCTGCTGGAAATAATAGCAATATTACACCACTGATACGTGTACCAATTTCACCATTGATAAAAGTTTTAGATAATAGAATTAGCATAGGACCGGAACATCTCAAATATGATTATAAAAAATTGCCTACTTCTGAGTATGAGGCAAAGAGAGTTAGATGTCGAAGAAATAAATAGGGGACGTTGGGGCTGTCGAAAAAATCCGTAATTTTTTCTTCAATAAACCGTGCCCGTTTACCTGTTTTTGATTTTCTTTTACTGCTCGGCTTGGGTGCGGTGATGTTGAGAAGAAAACGCTCGTGAAGTTATGGGCGCAAAACATACGTTCATAGTAGGGCTGTTATAGTAAGCCCCAAAATAATTAAACCAAAAAATCGTGTTCATTTGTGTCAAAAGTTGCTTTTTGGCTCAAAAATCAAGTATTGCACGTTTACAATATGATGTTGTACGCTTACATCGTGGCATTGTAAGCTTACATTGAGGCATTGTAAGTCTACATCGTGGCAAAGTAAGCTTCCTCCGTGGCAAAGTCGGCGTGATATGCGACAAAGTCGGCTTACTCCGAGGCAAAGTAAGCGCGACCTGACTGAGGCAGATGAAGCGCAATAAAGGGTAGGTGAAGTGTTATATGCGACAGGTAAAGCTTCATTTGCGACATATCACGCTTAATATGTTACAACTCATGCTTCATTTATGGCAGATAACGCTTCATCTGTGGCAGAACACCGTTCATCTGCGACATATTAAGCCTTATTTATTACGGATAACGCTTTATCTACGATAGATTAAACTTCATATATGGCATATCACACTTACTTTGTCATAGCTAAAGCCTACTTTTGCATAAAGTAATTTGGTATAACGGAAACTGAATCAACAGTTTTCTATCTTGTAAATATAACTGCAGCCCTATAAAATAACAGCCAGTTTTCCCTGCCTTCGCGGGGATGGGAAACTTTATAAATGGATTCCTGCTCCGTCTAAAGCCGGATCTTCGACTTCGCAGGAATGACAAAAAAAATGGCAGAAGAATTAGTTGGTATAATAGGCGGCACGGGGCTGGGTGATGCGCTGGCTGAGCATTTAGTGGATGCGAAATTCCACGATATTGAAACGCCGTTCGGCAAGCCGAGCACAGCTATTTGCATCGGCAAAATAGGCAAAAAGCAAATAGCGTTCTTGAATCGGCACGGCAAAGGGCATAAACTTTCGCCGAGCGAGGTCCCGTTTGCAGCCAATATTTTTGCCCTGAAAAAGCTCGGAGTGCATACGGTGATAGGCAGTGCTGCGGTAGGTTCGCTTCGCGAGGAAATCGCACCCGGCGACCTGGTCATCGTTGACCAGTTTATCGATAAGACATTCAAACGAACAAACAGCTTTTTCGGAGGATACGGCGCCGTGCACTGCGAAATGGCTGAGCCGGTCTGCGGACGACTCCGGAAGCTCATTGCCGATACCGCTAAAGATGTCGATATCAAGACACATCCAGAGGGCACATACCTATGTATGGAAGGACCACAATTTTCCACGCGGGCTGAATCGCTTATGCACCGGGCCTGGGGCGGCGATTTGATTGGTATGACCGCTATGCCGGAAGCCAAGCTCGCCAGAGAGGCACAAATCTGCTACGGGCTGATTGCATTAGCCAGCGATTATGACTGCTGGCGTCCGCACGAGGCAGATAAACCCCGCCCCTATCAGGGGCTGGGTAAAGACAAAGTACGGGCGGTTCGCGAACCGCCCCTACTGAAAGAAATCATCGCAAATCTGCAAACGGCGACAAACAATTGTCTCGAGCTTATAAAGGCTGTTTTGACAAGCGGACGCGTACTTGTTCGCGAGGATTGTCACTGCAGAAAAAGCCTGGACTTAGCCGTGTGGACGGACCAGAGCCAAATCGAGACGGCTGATAAGGAAAAATTGAAGGTATTGTTTGAGTAGGGGCGGTTCGCGAACCGCCCGTACAGGTGGTATATCGTATTATCGCTCTTGGCAAAGCGAACCAATTAGAAAGGGCAGTAAAATGAAAAGACCGGTCCAGACAGCATTTATTTTAGCAGTTGTTGTTACTATGGTAATTGCAGGCTGCCAAAAGCAGATAGCTGCTGAAAACAGGCAGCAAAAAGAAAAAGCCGAGCACAGCACAGCGATTGAACAGGGAAAAAAGCCGCGTTACAAAAAAAATGTAAAACGAAACGACTTTATTGAAAACGGAGTATTCATCCAGATTCCGGGCCCCAACCCCATTATCACGCCCGGCCCAGACGGCGCGTGGGATGATGGTGTTACTGAGGCGGCGGACGCCTTTAAGGATGTCGATACCTATTATTTCTATTATCACGCTACCGGAGCGGGTAAGGGGTATCGCCTCGGCGTGGCCAGCTCCACGCATCCTTTAGGGCCTTTCAAGAAACACGGCGACAAACCTGTTTTAGACCTCGGCCCAAAGGGAAGCTGGGATGACAGGTATGTTGCCTGTGCAATGATTCTTAAAGACGGGCCGAAAAAATACTACATGTGGTATTCCGGGTATGGCAGCAAGCCGCAGCATCGAAAATGGAGCATCGGTCTGGCTGCCGCCACCCATCCGTTGGGGCCGTGGAAAAAATACGGGGACAACCCTATCCTGGAAAATTTCGGATACGTGGGCGGCGTGCTCAGGACCCGCGGAAAGTATCACCTTTATAATGCACATCCGATAAGCTGGACAGGGTATAAGGGTGATTACAGCCCGCTTGCACTGGCGGTAGCAGAGAGGCCCCAGGGACCGTACACCAAATACAAGGACAATCCCCTTATGGAAAAAGGCGATTTTGGCGACTGGGACGACGGCGGTATCTCCGAAGCGGAAGTTTTATATCACGCCGGAGTCTTCCACATGTTCTACGGAGGGACCCATCTGTACGGCCCCCGGCTCGAAAGTATCGGGTATGCCTACAGTCTTGACGGCTATAACTTTATAAAGTATCTACGGAATCCGGTTGCCGTGCGACAGGCCAATCCCAATGCGGCCGCTTTCGCCGAGGTGCACGCCATCATCGAGCCTCCGTTTATCTACCTGTATCACACGCTGCGCTATGAAAAACTTGGTAGCAAAAGCTTTCCCTGGACTGAAGATTTAGGTGTTCAGGTGTTGGTTACCCAAAGACCTTTCAGCCTTGATATGCCGGTGCTGAACATCGAATCTCTCGGCATCGGCAAAACCACAAGGTTGGACAGTTCGCCGCCGATTAGTTTAGGCCACATCACACGGCTGGCACTGACAGCAGAGTGCACCTATGGCACCGGCGACGCCGAAAAACCGATACGAATCCACGTCAGGGGCAGTTGCGACGGGCTGAAATACGACACCACCGATTTATACAGCTTCGACAACGATTTTAAGCCGGGCCGGACGGCAAGAAAGACCGTTGAATTGGAACCGAAAGTCGGCTTTATTAAGGTCCTTGTAGAAAACCCGGGCAGGACCGTCTCGGACATCCGGGTCATAGCCACCTTGGGCGGATGATAAGGAAAAATTTAAAGTGCTTTTTGAATAGACCGGGATATTGACAGTACGAGAAGTATTGGTATAGTAGGAGCAAATTTGGGAAATGTAGTTAGACTCGAAAGGATAACAAAATGAAAGAATCAGTCCCAAAAATGCTTGTTGTAGCAGTTGGTTTCGTCTTCGTTATTATGTTGTTCGCAGGCTGTGAAGAAGAAGAGAAAAACTCATCGAATACAACATCAGATGCCAAACGGAGCAGACTCATAGCCATTGAGAACAGGCAGCTTAAACAGCAAATTGAAGAACTGAAAAAGACACACGCCAAGGAAATCAAAAGGCAAAATGAACTGCTCGGCAAATGTGAACGCGAAAAAAAGAACCTGGAAAAGCTGTCAAGCAAAGGGGTCGAAGACTATATGAAGGACATCTTAGGACCCATTTTTGAGGAAAACGCAAAACTGCACGAGGAAATTGAAACTCTCAAGGCACAAATAGAGAAACAATAAACAGAACACGAGAAACCATAGGAAGGCAAAAGCTATACCCCTGTAACCGCCACCTAAATAGCTTAACCGCACACCTTTCGAGAAGCCTGTACAGGGTCGGCTAATTTTTCGTCGGGGTAATGTCTTTGCACTGCCGCTGCAACGAGCCCCACAAACATAGGTTGAGGGTTCAAAGGTCGAGAGGTCAGGCACGGATGCGCCTGGGTGCCTATGAAGAATGGATGGGACGGGAGCTCCAGGATTTGCATAATCGGCTGATTCGGTGCTTTGCCGGAAAATAACAGGCCGGCCTTTTCCAGCACTTCAATATAGCGAGGGTCAACCTCGTAACGATGTCTGAAGCGCATTCTAACCGAATCTTTCTTGCCAAAAAGCTTCCACGCCAGCGTCCGGGCCTTTAGTTCTATATCCCTTCCGCCGAGGCGCATATTTCCGCCCAGCCCTTCTATTTTTTTCTGCTCCGGCAATATATCGATTACCGGCCCGGTACAATCCGGGTCAATCTCAGTGCTGTTGGCTTCTGTCAGGCCGCACACATTCCGGGCAAATTCTATAACAGCCATTTGAAAACCAAAGCATAGTCCCAGAAAGGGTAGATTATTCTCTCTGGCATATTTCGCGCAGGCTATTTTCCCCTCCGCACCGCGGGTACCGAACCCGCCGGGGACAATAATACCGTCAACGTCCTTAAGATTCTCAGCTACGTTTCCATCAGTAATAGTGGTTGTTTCAATCCATTTTATTTCTGTCTCAGAAGCCAGCGCGATGCCTGCATGCTCAAGCGCATTGATTATCGAGGCGTAGCTGTCGCGGACGGACGTATATTTGCCGGTGATGCCGATGGTTACTTGATGATTAGCGGAGCCGATTTTATCGGTGAAGTCGCACCACCGGGCCCAGGCCTTGCGTTCGTGCCTCAGATCGATTCTGTCCTCGATATTGAGCAGCCTGGCGACCTTAAAATCTAAGCCGGCATCTCTGAGCATAGCCGGTATCATATAGATACTGGCCGAATCCGGCATATCGAATATCCTTTCAAAGGGGACATTACTGTAAACGCTTATTTTTTGCCGGACTTTTTCGCTAACAGGGTTGGCCGCCCTGCAGGCGATGATATCCGGCTGAACACCGCATTGCATAAGCTGCTTTATTCCCAATTGTGCGGCCTTGGACTTTTGCTCACCCAAGATTTTCGGTTCCAGTATATAGGTCAGGGCCATGAAGCAGCAGCTATTCGGGCCTTCTTCGTAGGCCAGCTCTCGCATCGCTTCAATATAGTAGGCATTCTCCAGGTCGCCGACCGTGCCGCCAATCTCGACAAATACGATGTCGGCATCGGTTTCGGCTGCCAGCCGACGAAGTTTCAGTTTGACCTCGCCGGTAACGTGCGGAATCATCTGGACATCTCTGCCGAGATAGTCGCCGTGGCGTTCCTTGTGCAGAATCGAGCTGAATATCTGGCCGCTTGTCGCAAAATTTGCTCTGGTTAAATCCTGGTCAAGTATTCTCTCATAGGTACCCAAATCCATATCACATTCCATACCATCGTCAAGCACAAACACTTCGCCATGCCGAAATGGATTCAGCGTCCCGGAATCTATGTTCAAATAGCCTTCGAGCTTAATCGGAGCAACTGTTAGCCCCTTATCCTGCATCAGCTTGGCAAGACAAGAAGAAAATATGCCCTTACCCAGACCGCTCATCACAGTGCCCATAACAAAGCAGTAGCGGGTCCTTCCTTTTTTATAACCGGGTGGTATGGGCACGAAAAATTCACTCTCAGTCGAAATATCACTGACCTTCTCCAATAAGTTTCTACTGTCAACCATAATAACTGCCTTTTTCTTTCTGCCTTTTTATTATTCGGCGAAGTTGACGATATCATCCTTTGTTCCGTACAATCCATCATAGCCTGCTGAAATCAGAATAAAAGAATCTGCATTGTGAGGTATGCTTTGTGTCCTGATATATCTGTTTTTAGTCATTTCATAAAATATTTTCGGGTTGGTAAAAAGCGGGTGCTTCTCGTTAGGGTCCCATGGCACACCAAGTCCGAGCAACTCGTGATTATCCCTGTAGTTGTAAATATTATCTGGATCATCGGGATTATTGAGATTATGTGCTGTTTTTGATGTATCTGCCTTGTAGTACAGTACGGGCATACCAGCTCTTTTTCCGGTACCCCGGTGCCTTACGCGCGTATATACGTCACACAAGACAATACTATCTTTCTTAAAACCTGCGGTGTTCGCATACAAATCCTGCAACTTATATGCATTGGCGTTTTCCAGAGGTAAATATACATAGTCTTTTCTTTCTTGTTCAGTTGCGGGAACATATAGTGTCTTAGGCCCCAAAGGAGGAGGAACACCATCCGTACCATCAATTCTGAAACGCGAATCCGGGTGAAAGCCTAATAAATCTTGGCCCATTAAAGCTTCGGCGAGCTTCATTGCGCCGCAGTATTGCAGGCCGATTGGATCAAGTGCATCAGAAGGTGGAAAGCCATCGAACTCTGCCCGGAAAAGCTCCAAAGCGACATTGATGCTGTGGAACTTATTTTTCTGAGTAAAGCGTGGAGGGGAACGCCAAACGGGGGGCCACCTAAGGAGCACGAAAAGCATTACGGCAGGAACAGCGATCCCTGCGATGGCAAGGCCTCTGCCCTTCATCTGTCCGCGGCTTCTTACAATTATTACCAGGCCGACGATACCAAGAATTATCGCTATTCCTCCCAGAAAAGAAAACAATAGATGTAGGATTGTGTGTACCGTAGAACCAGGCATTTTAGGCTGCATGAGTATGAGGACAGAGAATAATGAGCCGAGTATTCCCAGTAAGAATGAGCTGACAGCCATCTTGCTTCGCTTAGGGTGTGGAGTTGCCTTTGTAGCTGGACTGTTTGTTAACGCATGACCACATGAACTACACGACTTGGCGTCATCCGGATTTTCTGTTCCGCATTTTGGACAGCACATTTTAACATTTTTCTTTAAATTTTATGACGTTTTGCACTTTGATACGACATTTAGATTTTTACATTTTATTTTTTGAATTTCTTGTCTTATATCTTCTGACAAACTCCGCGTACTGCTGTGGTGTATCTATGCCTTCGCATACGTGCTTAACTTTGCCGACTAATATTGGAAAGCCGTTCTCAACTGCCCGCAACTGCTCGAGTTTTTCGATTTTTTCCAGTTTCGTTTGCGGTAAAGCGGTAATCTTCAGCAAAAATTGCTTGCGATAAGCGTAAATCCCAATGTGCCGCAAATACTGCTGCAACTGGCCTACGCCGGATTCTTCTCTGTCGTACGGAATGGGAGCACGCGAAAAATAAATCGCACGGCCAGAGCAATCAGTTATGACCTTTACGATATCTGGATTGGCAATCTGCTCAGGATTTTGGAAATCAGCAGCAAGTGTAGCCATCTGGTAATCGGGATTTTTCAATAAAAGCTCGGCCAAATAATCAATACTCTCCGGGTCAATCTCCGGCTCATCGGCCTGCAGGTTTACCACAATCTCGACGTCAATGTCCTTAACAGCTTCAGCGATGCGGTCGGTGCCGCTTTTGTGCTCGGCTGAGGTCAAAACACATTCGGCCCCAAATGTACCGGCAGCGGCGATAACCCTCTCATCGTCGGCTGCTATTATTACCTTCTCCGGCAGCGAAGCGGCGCAGGCCCGTTCGTAGGTATGCTGGATAAGGAATTTGCCTGTATCTTTGGCGAGAACCTTGCCGGCGAATCTGGTCGAACCGTAACGAGCAGGGATACAAGCTAAAATTTTCACTCTCGTCTAAACCTTCACGCCGGCAGTATTTTTGCCGGGTAAGCCGTACATTTCCGCTAAAATTTAGGAAAAAACCAATCGCGACAGGATTTATGCAACAGTGTAAATCCAACTGGGCACTTATGGTAGAAAGAAAGCTGAGGTTTGTCAACAGGACAAAATATTTTGTTTTAAAAAAACTCAAACAGGTAATGAGATTGTTCATTCCTGAGTAAATTAGCAACGAAAAAGAGATAGCCGATTTATTCAGCCTTCCCGTAAAAACTCATTGAATCTTACGCTTTTCTAAAGGCTTCGGTTATAATGGAGGTGGAGGATGACCAAGCCGCCGAGAGCGAGCACGGCTGTGGTCATGGTGAGAAAACGCTATTAAGCCAACTCTCAGAATCTCCCAGCGTAGCTCTCAGAGGTTTTTTACGCTCGTAGAATGACCAAATTCGATATGGACGGCCTCATAGTCTATAGCTATAATCTTCTACTTATGATAAAGACTAAAACAGTGCTGGTTTTGGGGGCAGGAGCAAGTTATCCTTATGGACTACCACTTGCAAAGGAATTGCGAAAGCAAATATGTTTTGAGTTCGCTCCCTACTTCGAAAAACTGCTTGAAGGCAGGGAAAGAAATGAATGGAGACGAAAGGAACAGCGCGAACATTTACAAGAATTTACCAAAGCATTCTTCAAATCAAGTGACCGCTCTATTGACGTGTGGTTAGTGAAAAATCCAATATTCACACAGATAGGGAAACAAGCCATATCATCTATGATACTCAATGGTGAACATAAGGGCGATTTAAGAGAAAAAGCTCCGCATCATGACCAAGACTGGTATTCATATTTATGGCAAAGGATGACAGATGAATTTACTCAACCAGATGACTACAAGCACTTTTCCGAAAATGAGGTTGATTTCATCACATTTAACTATGACAGGTCGTTAGACCAATTTTTATATGAAAGCCTAACATATGCCTTTTATGACGTTTACAGTAATACGTATAAAGAGATTATAGAGCAACTTAACAAGCGGAGGCTTATTCATGTTTACGGACAAATCGGCCCATTAGAATGGCAGGGGTCGCCGAATCTACCTTATGGAAAAGACCCCAATAGTGTTTGGCCACGATTCGCCAGCCACCTAAAAATAATTTATGAGGCCGAACATACTTCTGAAGTAGAAGAGGCCCGTAAATTAATTCAAAAAGCACAGAGAATATTCTTCCTTGGTTTCGGTTTTGCAAAAGAGAATTTAGAAATTTTACAAATTCCTAATATATTAGAAAGTCAAAAAATTTATGGCACTGCTTTTGGATTAACAAGTATAGAAATTGCCAAAATATCAGCCCCACTTAAAAAACAGTCGTATAAACCTATAATCAAACCTTTGAATTGCTTACAGTTACTTAGGGAATATTTGTAAGAATAGAACCGACACCATGTGCCCATAGTTCAAAAAATGGGCGAGAATTACCGATTCATTCAGAGAGGCATACAGATAAATGGGTTTATCATATTTGAAATGGGCATCAACTCTTTTTTTATGGGCGCGTGAGTGAAAAAACTTCGTTTGGGTAATCAATAGTAAGAACAAACGACTTTAGAAAGTCTGCCCCAAGAAGAAATAAGAGGCCACCCTCAATGAAACCAACATCGATTGTTTGGGTCGCCCCAGTAATAAGTGAGTGGTCTACATCGAGGGCCTCTATCCTTGCTCTACTCAGACGTGCGTTTCCTTTTGTCATTACGCCAGTTACATTCGCTTCTTTCGCATCCGTGAGATCAATGCCAATCTCATCAGCAACATCAGATGGGAAGAGGGATACATCAGTGCCCGGGTCTACTTTCGCCAATATTGGCTGAGTACGCTTGTTGCGGTCTTTAGGATTAGATACCCTAATCCACAATTTGGGTCGAGAGATTCTATCGACGACAGTAAAATGGTAATCATGGATTGGCATAGGCCTGCTTAACGAGTGTATATCACTCCTTTTTCGGGAGCAAACATGATGGAAAAAGCGCCGTTCGACAGCTTCTTAGCTTTTGCTACAACACTATTGTAATGTGTTCCAAAAGCAATGACCTTCTTTTTCGAGCCATTAGCTATGGCAATGATTTTACCCCGATGCTCTGGCTTCAAAACAAAAGTATATAGTTTTTTATCTGGTGTCGTCATAGTAATGTCGTCTGGTCTTAAACTAATTTCAACAAGTTGTCTTGCTTTTGGACTCTTCCTTGAGTTTTTATTCTTCGTAACGGCTCTTTTCCCCATCTTTGGTCCTTTCTCGATTCGTCAAATACACCATCCGACTTAACGACTTTCACGGCCGATTCTAATAAATATGTGCTGAATTCTACGGCGTGATTGGCATATTGTCTATTACGAAAAAGATTTTTTAGATGTTTTTTTGGAAAAAAACGCGAAGAAACAGGCAGGCCAGCCTTTGTTATCAGTTTCTTATAAGGCCTTCCATTCCACAAGTCTTTTAAGGTCAGTGAATTATAGCAAAACAAAGTGTTTTCGGCTTGTAAGTTCTTCATTTTGGTCTTCCATTGGTATTATCATTTAGCACTGAAAAGAATACGCGGAATGGGGCTTCCGAGTTCTGAGAATCCGTATAGACAAAAACAGTGCACCCCCAACAATGTGTGCGAAAAAGTGATATTTGACACAAAAAAAACATCTTAACTTTAATTATACCAAATAGCACGCAATAAAATCAAGTAAATTGTGTCCTAATAGCAGTGAAAGTCGTTGTGCCTGAGCAGCCAACTCTGAGAGAAAACTTCGAGAACCCAGTTGTTCCTTCCTGTTTTCCGGCCATTTATCCCAAACTCAAAAATTGCTCGCGCATTCGGAACGGGATATATAATTGTCTGCGTAGTACCCCCGAAGGCCCCCTCCCCGGGGGGGCGGTAAGCCCCAGCATAACACCAAGAAAATCCAACGGACATATTTTCGCAAGCTGCGGGCCTGTTGATGAGTCGGCCCCCTGCGAATTGAACACGACAACCAATCGCTGCGAAGGAAGCAGCACTAAGTGATACACAAGACTTGGCAGAAGAATTGCTCTATGCAGAGGCCAAACTGCGCGAGATGTTGGGGAAAATACCAGACTTTCGTAGTACCGGCAGAGGTACTATGAAACGCAAAGAGTTGCCCCCCAACATAACCAAGAAGCAGTCTCATTATGCACAGGAACCCCGCTCCTATTTTCGCCATTACTGGCTTTTTTCTCGTTCAGTCTGCCTGTCTATCATTCCAAGAATAGCGGACTTGACCTTCTCCGGCAGGTCCGGCCAAGCCTGCACAATTTCGGTCAATTCGGGGTGTTTTTGGATAATTTCCGCCAAGATTTCCGCCAAGTCTGCTTCGGCGTTTTTCATAACTTCTTTGTTTTGTGAACGTTGCTGTTTCTCAATTGCGGACTTGTAATCCGCAGCAGAGCAGATATACTTTACTAACAATCGGTATTGCTCGACAATAGCGTCGGTAAAACGAATTTCAGGGTATGCAAATTATGAAAAAGACCTTACCAATTATCATCGTATTGATTGTAATCGCCGGCATCTTTATCGTTATCGGGATTACAAATAAAGGTAAACAAGGAAGCCAACGCCGAGTAGCGGTAATCCCCAAAGGAACTACACATATCTTCTGGGAATCGATTCGCAGGGGGGCCGAAAGAGCAGGCGCCGAAGCCGGCGCTAAAATCTTCTGGAACGGGCCGGAGCGGGAAGGCAACCGCGAAATGCAGATACAAATCGTTGAGGACTTTATTACACAAAAAGTTTCGGGTATTGTCCTTGCGCCGATCGACGACAAGGCGCTCGTGCCGTCGGTGGAGAAGATATTTGACGCAAACATACCCTGCATAATTATTGATTCGGGTATCGACACCGATAAATACATCTCGTTCATAGCAACGGACAACTACAAAGGCGGTGTAATTGCAGCCGAACGAATGGGCAAAATCCTCAATGGTAAGGGAAAAATAGTGGTCGTTAAATACGCACCCGGTTCAGCTTCAACAACGAAGCGCGAGAACGGCTTTATCAACACTATCGCAGAAAACTTTCCCGAAATCGAAATCGTGGACACCAAGTACGGGATGGACACTGTTGAGACCTCGTTACAGGCCACCGAAGATTTACTGACGAAAAACGCTGAGCTTGACGGCCTGTTCGCCTGTAATGAGTCCACTTCAGTAGGGGCCTTACGAGCGCTGCAAAGCCAGGGACGCGCAGGCAAAATGAAGATGGTCGGTTTTGACGCCGGCGGACTGCTGATTGAAGGCGTAAAGACGGGTGCTGTTGATTCGCTGGTCGTGCAAAACCCTTACAAGATGGGCTATGAAGGAGTCAAAGCCCTAATCGCCACACTTGACGGCAAAAAAATCGACAGGCGGATAGATACGGGAGTTGTATTAGTAACTAAAGAGAACCTTGAGACTCCGGATATCCAGGCACTGCTCAAAGGAACACATCAGTGAAAAATAATCTCAGAGAGTCCGATATCACGCCGCGAATGGTTTATATCAGAAAGCTCCGACCCAGTGCCGGCTCCTTTCCCGACTATTTTTGAAATGGCAGCTTGTAATCCGCAGCAAAGCAGATATACTTTGTTGACTACTTACTGTTGACTATTTATTATTGAAAGAAGTATGGCATTAATCATTAGTCAATAATCAATATCGTCAGGGAGTCTCGACGCCAAACCTAAAATTTAGGGAGAAATAATTATGAAAAAGGCCTTACCAATTATCATTGCACTCGTTGTAATTTCCATCGTTTTTGTAGGCATCGGAATTGTAAATAAAGGCAAGACAACAAACCAGCGCCGCATAGCGGTAATCCCTAAAGCCACTACACATATCTTCTGGCAATCGGTCCGCAGGGGCGCGGAGAAGGCAGGCGAAGACGCGGGAGTAAAAATCATCTGGAACGGGCCTAAACGCGAGACCGACCGCGAAGAGCAAATCCAAATCATCGAGGACTTTATCGTGCAGAAGGTCTCCGGTGTTGTTCTTGCGCCGCTCGACAGCAAGGCACTGGTGCCGAAGGTAGAGGAATTATTCGAGAAAAACATACCCTGCGTAATCATTGACTCGGGAATCGACACAGACAAATACGTCTGCTTTGCGGCAACGGACAACTATGTCGGAGGTATAATTGCGGCCAGGCGGATGGGCAAAATTCTCAACGAAAAAGGCAAAATTGTAGTCGTCAAGTACGTGCCCGGTTCGGCATCGACGACGAACCGTGAAAACGGCTTTATCGATACCATCAAAAACGAGTTTCCCGAAATCGAAATCGTGGATGCCCAGTATGGCAATGATACCGTTGAGACGGCTTTGCAGGTTACCGAAGACATGCTGACAAAAAACGCCGAACTGGACGGGCTGTTTGCGTGCAATGCGTCTACTTCAGTAGGGGCCCTGCAGGGACTGCGAAGCCAGGACCGCGCAGGCAAAATCAAGATGATTGGTTTTGACACCGAGAAGGCGCTGATTGACGGATTGAAGGAAGGAATTATCGATTCGCTTGTGGCACAAAATCCTTATAAGATGGGCTATGAAGGCGTTAAAACAGTAATTGCCAAACTTGACGGCGAAGAAGTGCCCAGGCGTATAGATACGGGGGTTGCATTAGTAACTCAAGAGAACCTGGACACTACGGAGATTCAGGCATTACTGAGATGACAACATCGGCACAAAGTAATCTCAGCGGCCCGTTCGACTCCGTTCAGGGCCGCCCTCAGCAAGGAAACGCGTCGAAGGGCGGCACCCGCATCGCGCTGCGAATGACAGGGATATCCAAGAGCTTCGGGCCTGTGCAGGCACTTTCCGACGTAAGCTTTACTGTGCGGGCCGGGACGGTGCATGCCCTGGTCGGCGAGAACGGGGCGGGCAAATCCACACTTGTGAAAATCCTGGCCGGGGTTTATCAGCCGGACAAAGGCTCGACTGAAATCAACGAAAAGCCTTACACATTCGACAGGCCGGACCAGGCACTCGCAGTAGGCGTATCGATGATTTATCAGGATTTGGACCTTGCTGAACACTTAACGGTGGCAGAGAATGTTTTCTTAGGCAATGAACCAAAGGGCCGTCTGCCGTTCACCGTTGACTACAAAGCGATGGTGAAGAGAACGGCGGAATTAGCCAAAAGTTTCAGCTTTGATATTGACCCGGCTGCCGTGGTATCGCAGCTTCCCACAGGGGACTGCCAGGTCGCTGCAATTATAAAAGCGCTTGCACGCAGGGCTTCGATTATTATTATGGATGAACCCACATCGTCGCTGTCTGAAACCGAGGTCGAGAGGCTCTTTGAAGTAGTCAGGCAGTTGCGGGAAAAAGGTATTTCAGTCATTTACATATCTCACCGCCTGGAAGAGATAATCGGTTTAGCTGATGATGTTACAGTTTTACGCGATGGCAGGGTCGTTCACTCCGAATCAGTTACAAAGCTCGATATTGCCCAGATTGTTCGCTATATGGTTGGGCGTGAGCTGACAGAGTTTTTTCCGGCACGGGATGTTAAACCTGGAGACGTCCGCGTAAGAGTTGACAATCTCTCATCGGACAGCCGAATAAAGGAAGTTTCCTTTAATCTGGCCGCCGGTGAGATTGTTGGAATGGCCGGCCTTGTCGGTGCGGGTCGAACAGAGGTCGCACGAGCCATCTTCGGTGTTGACAAAAAAGCTTCCGGTTCAATCGTGCTTGATAACAAAGAGTTATCAATCAACTCCCCCGCCGATGCCATATCCAACGGCATTGCCTTATTAACTGAAGACCGCAAGCGCACCGGATTATGCCTCGGCCTTGCGTGCAGTTGGAATGTAACTATAGCGAGCCTGGGCTTATTAGGGATGAAAAGAATAATCAATCCGGCCAGGGAAAATAAAATTGCCGCGGATATCGGCGAGCAATTATCCATCAAATGGTTGGGCCCACAAGCCCCGGTTGACTCCTTATCCGGCGGTAACCAACAGAAACTCCTGATTGCGCGGTGGCTGCTGGCGAAGTCCAAATTTATGATTTTTGACGAACCGACACGCGGTATCGACGTCGGAGCAAAGAAGGAAGTGTACTCGCTTCTTAACAGGCTCGCTGAGGAAGGCAAAGCGATATTGTTTATATCTTCCGAGCTGCCCGAGCTGTTCGGAATAACGGACCGGATTTTAGTGATGCGTCGAGGACGACTTGTGGGAAATCTGAAAACAAGTGAAACCACACAGGAAGAAGTTATGCACCTTGCGGCGGTGGAGACAGACTAAATGGGCAAATTTGTGAGGCAGTTACTGCCCTTCGGCAGTCTGACACTAATAATCTGTATTCTCTCGGCACTGGAGCCGGACACGTTCCTGACAACGGAAAATTTGCTGAACATTCTGCGCCGCTCAAGCGTCAACGGAATCATCGCAATCGGTATGACCTCGATTATCATATCTGCAGGGATAGACCTTTCGGTAGGCTCAATGCTGGCCCTTTCCGGGATGGTCGGCGCGTACGCGATGATTGCTATCGGCGGCTCAGACCCGCAGGGAAGCTCGCTCATTATTGGCACAGCTCTGGGGATTGTTATAGGCGTCATCTGCGGCTTTACGAACGGTGTGCTTATTACGAAACTAAAGCTCCAACCGTTTATCGTAACACTGGGTACTATGAGCGTATTTCGCGGGATATCCTATGTAATGAACAACGGACAGCCGTACAATGTGCCGAGCTACAAGTATCTTGGCGAAGGCATTGTGCTGGGGGTCCCTATTTCTGTAATAATTTTTGGCGTCATTATCGCCATAGCCGGCTTTCTTCTAAAATACAGTCGATTAGGCCGTTATACCTACGCAATCGGCTCGAACCGTGTGGCGGCCTTCCACGCCGGCGTAAATGTAGACCGCAACCTTATCTACATCTATACCTTCACGGGGCTGCTTGTCGGTATAGCAGCGATGATTGCGACCAGCCGGACCGTCTCAGCCCAGCCAACAGCCGGTATCGCCCTCGAACTCGACATTATCGCAGCCGTAGTGATAGGCGGTGCGAGCCTGGCCGGCGGCCGAGGGACCATAACCGGAACAATTACCGGAACACTGCTGATAAGTGTCCTGCGAAACGGATGTACCCTGCTGGGAATATCGACACATGTCCAACTGATTGTTATCGGTATGATTATAATTCTCGCCGTTGCGGTTGACCAGTTAGCACAAACAAAGACAAGCGAGCTGCAAGCCCCATAAGTTGGCCGTTGGTCTTACGGGGCAAGCCTGAAACCGCGTCTCGTATTGCGTGATGAGTATTGTGTATATCATATAACAGGTTTGCTGTTTTCGATTAATCCTGCCGTTTTCGAGAAAATTCCATTTTTTTGCCAACACTTTGGCATCTTCAAGCATTATACTAATAGATGAACGAAGGCCGACTCGGGATGGATACAAACTGTGAATGAGAAAAACGCGGACTTTGAGGCAGTCCTCGGGACTCCTAACGGAGAAGCGGACCAGACAGCCGGTAAAAGGTCATCAGAATCGAGCTTAGTGGATATATTCATAGCTGAGCTTGAACGTCTCAAACGGATTATTGCCGCTATGGGATTAAACGCTTCGGACGCCGAGGATGTTTTGCAGGATGTGTCGATTCAGGCGTTAAGGCGGGCCGGAAAGTGCCAAACTAAAGAGGACAGCGTTCGATGGTTAATAAAAGTTACAGTCAACAGATGCCTGATGGAGCACCGACGTCAGCGAACTTTTTGCCGGAGAGCCTCCGAAATTTTGAAGCGGCGGTCAGAAACCAAAGCGGACTCAACAGCCAAGAAAGTGATTGTCGCAGAGGAAATTGAGATTGTGCGAAAAAGTTTACAAGAACTGGATGAGACTTTGCTAACGCCTATGGTACTGCGATATTTCTGTCAGCTAAATTCCAGGGAAATAGGCGAAATATTAAGTTTGAGTCCGTCCACTGTGCGAAGCCGGCTAAGAGAGGCAAGGATGATTCTTGCTAAACGTTTAATAGAACGGGGTATTGAGCCATAATGCAAAAGTCCTGCAAAGAGATTGATAAGATGCTCGTTGATTACGCCGACGGCCAGTTATCGGCGAGCGAATCGAGCGAAGTGGCTGAACATTTAACCAAATGCGAGCAGTGTCAGCGCACGCTTCAGGCACTGCAAAGGTCCCTTGAGCTTGCGGGTGTTATCTGGGAAGACGGCCTGGCGGAAACAGAAGCCATTCGTATTCCAGTCCCACATAAAACCAGGAAAATTCATTGGCCCAGATATGCCGCGGTTGCGGCAAGCATCCTGCTTGTCGTGACTATTTCCGTTGTATGGCGTGCACTTGTGAAATCCACCGAGAAGGAGCCGACATTCGCTGAGATTGAGCGCAGGATAACCGAATCGTGCAGTGCCGCTCGATTGTTGGCGGCGGCCGATTTGTTAGATAAATATACTGATACGAAAGCCATAGCAAAGCGGCAATATCATTACGTAGTCAAAAAATACCCGGAAACACCCGCGGCAGTCGAAGCAAAGTTACGAATAAAATAATTTTTAGAAAGGAGATTCGAAAAATGATTACAGCAAAACGACAATTACTAAGTTTCTTGATTTTGGTGGTCATCTGCGTCTCAGCACTGGCCACTGAGCCCAATGAGACTAAAACTGAACTAAAATTTGAAATCAACACAAGGGTAAGAAGTAAAGGGCTTATGAAATTTACCGGCCCCGTTAAACCAAAGTATGTTGCCATATTTACTATGAGTGACCTGTCTCGAATTCGTCGGGAGCTTGTCTGGACTGATTACCCGGCATTGGCAAAGATGATTTTAGCAACTACTACCGGACAATCTATGTCCGAGATACAAAAGGAATTACTCAAAGCAGATAGAGTCATCTCTACGTCAACATCCTCTGTCAGAGAACAAATGTATAGTGTACAAAAGACTGAATTTGGACTTTACGCCTTTACCGTTGACGACGCGAAGAATATGACCCAGGCGTTAATTGAGATCCTGACCACAATAGCACGTGAAAAGCAGCCCCCTATGCTCGAGAAGTTTATGAATGAACGAAAACAAAAACTGCAAATCCTTCAGGAAGGGATATCTGATATTAAAAATAAATTGATCGAGATGGAGCCTGAATTTAAATCAAGGGAATCAAAGTATAAGACGATTAAGAATACTGACCGCTATAGAACCCTTTCTGATTCGAAAGCTAATGAAAAAGCCAGGGAAACCATAGTACAAATGAACAAGATGCTTAGTATCCTTGATATAGAGCTTGCAGGGATACAGGAGAAGTTAGTAGTTATCGAACAGTATAGAGAGTCAGGTAAGTTTTCCAAGGCAACTTTAGAGAAACTTGAGCAGATGTTTGTTGAACAGATGGTTGAGTTGAGGGGCGCCATGGCTCGGAAAGATGCTGCTATCGAGCTTCGTAATCAGGACAAACAGTTTTGTGATTTGTACAACGCCTGGCACAGTCTTGAGAAAGAGGTGAAGTTTTTAAGAAATAGGCTGAGGAATGAAGAAAAGAGGGTGCGTTCCTACGAAGAAGGGACGGCCAACCCACATCCGGAACTGCTGCCGCCGAAGGTGCTCCAGAACAAGGTAACCATTTATCCGGTGCTGGCTGAGGAGTGAGGCGGTATTATAAGACCAGCTATTTGTAATTTATTTTTCGGATGGGGCTTGACAAAAGTTAAAGAATCTGGTAAAATAGTGTTATTATGAAGCAAATTGACCGCAAAAACACTTGTAACTGGTGGTGGCCTGCGGAGTAAAATCCGGCAGGTGAGCGGTGATTTGCTGTAAACAATTTGTTAGATTTTTAGAAACGGCAGCCTGTTGGAAAAAAGCAGGCTGCTTTTTTTGTTTGTATTTCCGCGTAATTGAGGATAAAAACTGTAACCAGAGGTAAAAACCGTGGAAGACTATAGACAAATAATACTTGGGGCAAGGCCCGGACAAATTGTTCCTATCGTCAAGCAAATCGATATGGACGAGCCGGTGGACTTTTTTGCCAGGCTGAGCGACTACGGCCGGGCCAAACACTGCTGTCTGTTCGAGTCCAGAGAATACTTGACCGGAAGCGGCGCACTGAGTTTCGGCACAGCAAAACCGGCACTCTACCTTACCGGAACAGGCTCTGAATTTACAATCAAAGCTTTGAGCAAAACGGGCCGACGAATGATTGAATATCTGTCCGCCGAAGGAAAGAAAAGGTTTGGCTTTTGCGAAAAGGCCGAATTCGCCCCGGACGCCATCACCGGCAGAATCAAACAGGACACAGGAACGATTGATGAGCAAACCCGCCTGCAAAATACAAATCAAATGGACGTACTCAGGGCGGTCGCGTTTGCATTTAGCCTGGCAAGTAAGCCGTTCCGTGTAACCTGCGGCCTGCTCGGAGCGATAAGCTACGATTTCATAGACCAGTTTGAAAAACTCCCCTCTAACGAAGTTGACCTGCTCGGCAACCCTGATTATGAACTTTACTTCGCCGACAATATCTTCCTGATGGACCACGAACAGGCCAAAGGCTATGTGGTCGTCAATGTTATGATAACTAACGGCGACCGTGAAGCCGCTATCACCGAGGCACAGGAGTACTTCGACTACTATTCCAATCTCGCCAGGTTCGATGCACCGAAGGGACAAAAATATACGGGGTCGCTGCCAGCTGCTTCAAGTGATACCAACCAAGCTGAGTACGAGAAGATGGTTAAACGCGCCAAGCAGCATATTCTTGACGGTGATATTCTTCAAGTAGTTTTGAGCAGGACAAAAATGGAGCCCTGCCCGGATGAGCCGCTGGACGTTTATAAACGGCTGAGAGGACTTAATCCTTCGCCGTATATGTTTTACCTGAACACCGCCAACACGATATTGTTAGGCTCCAGCCCGGAATTGAATTTGCGTGTTAGCGGGACCGAGACTCGCAATGTGGAGATAAGACCGATAGCCGGCACAAAACCAAGAGGGCGAGTTGGAGAGAGCATCGATGCTGACACGGATTTTAGATATGAGGCTGAGCTGAAACTCGACCGCAAGGAATTGACCGAGCATATAATGCTGGTCGATTTGGCCAGAAACGATATTGCACGCGTCGCCGAGCCGGGCAGCAGGGTCGTCACCGAGCTGCTAATCGTTGAAAAATACGCTTCGGTGCAGCATCTGGTCAGTAACGTTAAAGGCAAACTCGCAAAAGAGCTTGACGCATTAAATGCATATTTAGCTACTATGAATATGGGGACACTAACGGGGGCCCCGAAGATTGAAGCTATGAAGCTAATACGCCTCTACGAAAAAACCAAACGCGGCTATTACGGCGGAGCAGTTATGTACCTGACCGTGGACGGCCAATTCGACAGTTGTATTACCATAAGAAGTCTGCAGGTCAGGGACAACACCGCTTATATTCGAGTCGGCGCCGGCATCGTGTATGACAGTGTCCCTAAGACCGAATTCGAGGAAACCGAGCATAAGGCAAGGTCCTGTTTGCGTGCGGTCCGTGGAGTGGCAAAAAATGAAAAGGAAAATTAGCCACAAAAAGGTACAAAAGGTCGTAAAGAAAATGGAAGAAAAAGCCAGAAAAGTTTTATTTGTCGATAATTTCGACTCGTTCACATACAACCTGGTCGATGATTTTTGCAAGCGCAATTGCCGGGCGAAGGTTTATCGAGCCGACACCAGAATTGAAGAACTTAAGGTATTGGCCGAGGAATTTAACCCGGACCTTCTTGTAATTTCACCGGGACCGGGCACGCCGGACACAGCCGGTGTCTCACTTTCAGCGGTAGAGTATTTCAAAGATAAGCTGCCCATCTTCGGCGTATGCCTGGGACACCAGGTAATTGTCCAGTATTTCGGCGGGAAAATCAGCCATGCACCGGAGCCCATGCACGGCAAGCCGTCAAGGGTAACACATAATGAAAAGGGCATATTCGCCGGCGTCGAAAACCCGCTGCACGCCGGACGGTATCATAGTCTTTGTGTGGTAGAGCTGCCGGATTGCCTCGAACAAACCGCTGAGTTTGAAGGGATTATTATGGGAGTTATGCACAAAGAGCTTCCCGTATATGGCGTCCAATTTCATCCGGAAAGTATTCTGACGCCTGCAGGGGGCAAGATAATCGAGAATGTCTTATCAATTGCTGTCTCACAAAAGAAAAACAAGGAACCCAAAAATGGCCAAAATAACTAAGTATCTGGAGATTATTTTAGAAGGTGGAGATCTCACATTCGAGCAGGCGAAAGAGCTTCAGGATACAATATTCCAGGGTGAGGTCACAGAAGTCCAGATTGCAGCGTTTTTGGCGGCGATGAGGATGAAGCGTGCGACAGCGTCGGAGATTGCCGGTCTTGCCAGGTCTCTTCGCGACCATGCCGTACCTGTCAAGGTTGACATCGACGGCCTCATTGATACCTGCGGCACGGGCGGAGCAATTGTCAAAACCTTTAATATATCCACCGCTGCGGCACTTGTGGCCGCCGGCTCCGGGGCTTATGTAGCCAAGCACGGCAATCGCGGTATCACGAGTAGGTGTGGTTCCGCAGATGTTCTCGAAGAACTCGGCGTAAATATCGACCCGGGGCCGGAGACGGTAGCCGAATGCATCAGGCAGGCTCATATCGGTTTTATGTTCGCGCCAAAATTCCACCCTGCAATGAGGTTCGTACAACCTATCAGAAAGAGTCTCGATTTCAGGACGGCCTTTAACATCCTTGGACCGTTGGCCAATCCCGCCGGTGCGACCGCGCAGGTGATGGGCGTGGCCGATGCTGCGCTTCTTGACCGAATTGCTGAAACGCTCAAGACGCTCGGCGCCAAAAGAGCAATGGTCGTTCACGGACAGGGTATGGACGAGATAAGTACTTTGTCAGTCACGCAAATTCGGCAGTTAATCGACGGTAATATCACTTCCGCAGAACTCGACCCTGCCGATTTTGGTATCTCAGGAACATCCATCGATGAGCTTAAAAGCGGCGACGCAATAACCAACGCGGCCATCCTTCGAGACATACTTACCGGAAAAGACAAAGGGCCGCGCAAAGATATCGTTATCTTGAATGCCGCCGCTGCGATAATCGTGGCCAATTTAGCTGATGATTTCGCCTCGGCAATTAACCTGGCAGAGGCCTCGGTCAGCAACGGCGAGGCATTAGCCTGCCTGGAGAAACTAATCAAAGTCTCAAACAGCGATTCGTGATTCAAAACATAAAGCACGAATCAGAAACACGAATATGTTAATAGTGAAAGTTAAAATTTGTGGTATTACCAATTACAAAGATGCCGCTGCCGCATTGGATATGGGTGCGGACCTGCTGGGCTTTAATTTTTACGCCAAAAGCCCAAGGTACATACAGCCGACAAAGGCCATTGAGATTATAAACAAATTGCCTGGTTTTATTGACATTGCCGGTGTCTTTGTGAATGAATCGATTGAGCAAATAAAAGAGACGAAAAACCTGTGCCAGTTGGACTGGCTCCAGTTGCACGGCGACGAAGACCCGAACTTCTGCAAAGAGTTTCTCTCGCACGATGTTAAAGTGATGAAGGCGATACGGGTAAAAGACCAAGAAGACATCAAGAAAGCAGATGTTTTTTTCACAGATGCTATTTTGCTGGACGCCTTCGACCCTGAGAAGTACGGTGGCACCGGGCTGACCTTCGACTGGAACGTTATTGGCCATATCAACAAGCGTGTCTTTTTGGCAGGCGGGATAAATCCTGATAATGCAGCACAGGCGGCTGAACTCGGAGTTTACGGGATTGATGTTTGCAGCGGCATTGAAGCCGGGCCGGGAAAAAAAGACCACAGGAAAATGAAAAAACTATTCGAAAATATACGGCATTTGAGAGGCTAAACCCTGACGTGGAACTCCTCGACCGGGACACAAGACACAAGAAAGGGAACGAGGTATGAAATACAAAGGTAGATTCGGAGACTATGGCGGCTTCTATGTGCCGGAAGTTTTGATGCCGGTATTGGAAGAATTAGAAGAAGGCTTTTATCGTTTCTATGAAGACAAACAATTCGTCGCCGAGTTAGCACAGCTCTCGAAAGATTATGCCGGCAGACCCAGCCCCCTCTACCATGCAAAAAGATTCAGTGAGTATGTCGGCTTTAAGGTGTACCTGAAACGCGAAGACCTTCTGCACGGCGGGGCGCACAAGGTCAACAACACACTCGGACAGGGCCTCCTGGCAAAGTATATGGGTAAAACCAAACTCATTGCAGAAACCGGCGCGGGACAGCACGGTTTGGCTACGGCGATGATTGGGGCCCTTTTTGGTATGGAGACGAAAATCTTTATGGGCGTTGTCGATATTGAGCGACAGAGTGTCAACGTCCACAAGATGAAACTGTGCGGCGCAGAAGTCATTCCTATCGAAGGCGGAACAGGAACGCTCAAAGACGCCATCAACGATGCGCTTCGCTACTGGACGGCCCATGTTACCGATACGTTCTACCTTTTCGGTTCAGCCTGCGGCCCCCATCCGTATCCCACGATAGTAAAACATTTTCAAACCTGTATCGGTACGGAGACAAGGCGTCAGTGTCTGGCCGAAATCGGCAAACTGCCGGATATGGTTGTCGCCTGTGTCGGCGGCGGCAGTAATGCAATAGGTATCTTTTCGGGCTTTATGGATGACAAGGACGTCAAGCTGCTTGGCGTCGAAGCCGGCGGCAGGAGCTTAAACAGCGGCAGGCACGCTGCGACACTGGTAGTCGGCAGAGTCGGCATCTTACACGGTGCAAAATCCTACCTGCTTCAGGACAAGGAAGGTCAGGTCCACGAGACCGAATCGGTAAGTGCCGGGCTGGACTACCCAGCCGTTGGCCCGGAACATTGCCTCTTAAAAGATACCGGCAGGGCCGAATACGTCGCTGCAGAAGACGATGAAGTGCTCGATGCTTTCGAGCTGCTGAGCAAAACTGAAGGCATATTACCGGCACTGGAGAGCGCGCATGCTTTAGCATACCTTATGAGCCAAAAAGGTAAGTTTGACCCCGATACAATTGCAGTGGTAAACCTTTCCGGTCGGGGTGATAAGGATGTTTCCATTGTGGAAAGACGCCGACCTTTAATGAGTTCGTAGTTATGAGTTCATAGTTCATAAATCACAAGCTACGAGGAACAAGATTATGAAAACATATAAGCAGCTTTTTTCTGAACTTTCAAAATTAAAAAGGCCGGCATTGATATCTTTTTTCGTAATAGGCGACCCCGACTTTGATACAAGTGTGCAAATCGTAAAAACAGCTATCGACGCAGGGGCCGACATTTTGGAGCTTGGCATACCTTTTTCCGACCCAATAGCGGATGGGCCGACAATTCAAAAGGCTGACATTCGCGCAAGGAACAGCGGGATGAGTGTGCAAAAGGCGATGGAATTTACCCGAACGGTCAGGGATTACAAGGACATTCCAATCGGACTGCTGATGTATTACAACTTGATTTATCAGTATGGAACGCAAAAGTTTTTCAGCGATTTCCACGAGGCCGGCGTCAACAGCATATTGGTCGCTGATTTGAGTATTGACGACGCGGATGAAATTACGTCACCTGCAACCGGAGCGGGCCTTGATACCGTTTTTATGGTTACGCCGAATACCGACACAAAGAGAATGAAGCTCATCGCTTCCAGGACCACCGGCTTTATTTACACCGTCTCGCTGTTAGGCGTTACCGGAAGCAGGGAAAAACTCTCCGACACGGTCGAAGCGCTGGTCGGCAAACTTAAAAAGCTCACAAGCGTCCCGGTTTGTGTGGGTTTTGGAATCAGCAAACCCGAGCACGCCGCAGCCGTAGCTTCAGCAGGCGCTGACGGTGTGATAATCGGCTCTAAAATAGTAGGATTCATTGAGAACAATTTAGGCAACAAAGAAAAAATGCTTGCCGATATTTCAACTTTTTTAGGCGAAGTTAAAAACGCAATTTCACCTCGTTAGAAATAAGACACCAGAGACATCCGCCTTGCTTTTGCCGGGAATTTCTAACGGGGCAAGCATCAGACTATGGAGCGTTGATGAAATCAAAAATTTTAACTCTGATTTGCCGGTTAAGACCTCAATTGTTTATCAACTGGTATGCTCTAATCAGCTCACCTACACTCCAGGCTTGAGCAATGCACCCTCTCGGCTTATGGGGGGCGTCACCATCGAATATCTCCGAGATACTGCCGACACAGCCATCTTGGGTTAGATGCTGCATCAGAGGCTGGATAAATTCAGCCGCCTTTTTCTTGCTTTTTCGGCTGAATTCATTGACCTTCAAGAAGCTTTCAACAAACGGCCCAATCAGATACGGCCAAACCGTGCCCTGATGATAAGCCTCGTCTCGCTGTTGCTGTGGGCCCGTATATGTCCCTTTGTAACGACCGTTCTCGACATTCAGCGTTCGCAGCCCGTAAGGGGTGAGCAGATGTTTTTGTACCGCATCTACCACCGACTTTTGCTGCTCAGGTGACAGTGGTGAAAAACCAAGTGAGACGGCAAATATCTGGTTCGAACGGAGGCTTGAATCTACCGAACCATCGTGCAAAATACAGTCGTTTAAGTAACGCGCTTTCTCATTCCAGAATAATTTACAGAAACCAACCTTCACTTTCTCTGCCATAGATTTGTAATGCTTTGCGTTCTTTACATCTCGGCCCGCATAAAACCGGGCACTAAGGCAAAGAGCATTGTACCAAAGGGCGTTAACCTCAACCGCTTTCCCGCAGCGGGCAGTTACGGCAACCCCATCATATTTGGCGTCCATCCACGTCAACTGCGTCTCGTCACTGCCTGCGGTTATAAGCCCATCGGCATCGGAACAAATACCAAACCGCGTACCATCGTGGTAAGAGTCTATAATCCAGCGGATTGTCGGCAGAAGATGCTGCGTGAACGTTTCCGAATCGCCCGTGGCATTTAAGTATTGAAAAGCTGCGTTGATAAACCAAAGAGAAGCATCCACACTATTAAAGTAGGCGGTGCCGGTGCGGTCATCGAAACGATTTGGTATCATACCTTCATCCACCGCTGCGGCAAAAGTGGTCAAAACAGATTTTGCCTCGGCGAACCTGCGGGTTGAGAGCAGTAAACCCGGCAAGGATATAAAAGTGTCTCTACCCCAGTCCGCAAACCAGGGAAAGCCCGCTATAACAGTGGTTCTGTGTGTGTGTTCGGGGACACCGTTTGTTTGGCTTTTCGTAATAAACTGGTCGGCAGCCAGGCAAAGTGTTCTAAATTTTTCATCGCTGTTTTTTACAGCGGCAGTTACAATACTCTGGTGCCTGCGCAAATCTTTACAAGCTGCGTCGATATCGGCTTTTATTAACTGCTCAGGTTTGCAGCCCGACCCGGCTTTACTCAACTGCGCCCAGAAAATAATTCGGGATGGTCCGCCCGCGGGCACCTGGCACTTAAAAAAGCCGGGCGTCCACAAATCTTCGGTAAAATCCTGGCCTCTTTCTTTCTCATTACGATATACGAAATTAAACCACCATTGCTCGTCCTTTTCGAAGTGCATGGAAGGACTGCCCAGGAACAATTCACAACTGCCCGGAACATCATGGCGAATCAGCAAACTGTCCCCATGCCGGCTTGAACATAATGGAGCATCAGACCTTTGCAGTGTGTGGAAATCCCTCAGGCCGACAAATGGACGCGAAACGAACTCCGCCGGCTCTCGCACATTGCTAAAATCATAAACCAGGGCAACCATATCCGTTTCGCGGAGAAGGTAAACGGATTTAGTCAGTTCAAGTTGCTCCAATTCATAATCAAAATGCAGCCCCGTATCACGACGCACCTGCACAAGATGCGTGAAACCTTGCGGCGCGAATTTGTCATTGAATTCAAAGGTGGAAAAGTTAAATACCTTTCGCCGGCTCACACCGGGCGATACCCCGTCTTCAGGCGATAATAATTTGGTCTCTCCCTTAAATATCACCATCTCCAGGCATTTAGCCAGCGCCATTATCCTGTTAGCCGGCGGGTTAAGCGAGCCGATGAGCAGGCCATGATATTCTCTCGTATTGCAACCGACAATTGTTGACGATGAGTAGCCGCCGCGCTCATTAGTCAGCAGCCATTCTTTGGTCAACAGCTCCTCAACTTTTCTCTTTGCAGTGGATATAGACACAGTTGCTGCGTTGTCGCCTTTTGTCAATGTTAACATCTTGCATCCTGAATTTGGTATTTCGCCTCTCGTATCCTGTACCTCGAACCAGATTGTCTTTACGATTCACGAGATACGCATTAATTTTACGAACCACCTAAAGGTGGGCAGAATACCCCGCACCTACTTTGGGAAAAATTCCCGCGAAACGAACTAATATCAAATCTTTATACACGATTGCATCTCAAAGCAGGTGCGGGGGCCTGCTCCGTTAGACGGTTTTTGCCCGTCAGGACCTTGTCGGTAATACTATTTGCATCTAACGGGGCCTGCCTTAAACACCGGCTTTTGAGATTGCTCAACACGTTCATAAAGTTTATATAAGAGTCGTAAGGTGAGTTATACGGATTGAAGTACTTATGTACATCACCGTCCGCAAAGTACTTTGTGCACATATAATAAAAATGGTCTGATACCTGTAATCTGCGCCAGTCGGCAATGATTTCTTCGTCGCTGGTTTCCTTGATTTTATTTTCCAGTCGATACAGCTCGTGAATGGCGTTGGATTGCATTGCATTTCCAAGCCAGGCAGAGAGGTCTCTTTCGGTATCGGCCCAGCTTATAAGATGCGGCACATCAACCGTGTCGACGGGCTCATAAGCCTGAGCTACTTCACCGGGCGTTTTGAAATCGTTGTCCGGATGCTTTAGAACCTGTTCCGGCAGGTGCCGCATAAAATCGAATATGCCGGTATCTTCCCATTGATGTTCGCCAAACGTCTCATAATCCATAAACAGGTTAACAACGTTTCCGTTACCATTAACATTACTTATCCATCGGGCGAACTTCTCCGCCGTCAAAGGCCATTCCGCCCAGCCGCGGTTGGAAAATCTAAAAGCAATATCGTCGCTGAGTGATTAGTTTTTCAGCAGCAGCTTTAGTTTGCTGCAGCCTTTGGGACGGTAGACAAAATTCGGACTTCGCAAGCCTAAGATGTGGCTTGCCCCTTCGCTCATGATTGCATCGAAGTTGCCCGTTGACTCGATAAGATGGGCCAGTTCATTATTATATATCAGCTCCGTATTTCTAAATACTCGTGGTTTTTGACCGAAAAGATTTTCAATGATTTCGGTGTGCTTGTTGATCTGCTCGATAAATTCATCGCGCGAGTATAAAAAACTTAAACTGTGATAATACGTCTCTGCCAAAAACTCCACGCAGCCGGTTTCCGCCAGAGCATCAAAAGTGCTCATAACTTCCGGCGAAAACGAAAGCAGCTGCTCCAGCAACACCCCGGTCAAGCTGTACGCTATCCTGAATCTACCCTCAAACTGACGTATTATATCCAGAAGTAATCGATTGGCTGGAAGATAACACTTGTTGGCCACCTTCCTGCAGATGGAAGCATTTTTATAATCGTCAAAATATTGAGCGTTTTTGTCAAATACCGTATAGTGCCTCAATCGCAGGGGCTGATGCACTTGAAAATAGAAACATATCGAAGCCATATTTCGTATCTCGCATCTCGTGCGCGACCTCACCCCGTTAGAAATTTTCCCTTCGGGTCTTTAACGAGGTGTATTAGATTAATTCTTCATCATAGAATTTCTAACGGGGCTCACGAGATACAGTTCTCAAACCGCAACCAATGCCTCTTCATAAATTTCAACACACTTCTGCGCGCTGTCCTTCCACCGTAGTTTTCTCACCTCAAAATTGCCGTGGCTTCGCAGCGTCATCTCCAACGGTGGATATTTCAATACCGCTACAACCTTGTTGGCAATCTCGTTGACATCCCAGAAGTCAACTTTCAGGGCATGCATCAAAACTTCTGACACGCCGCTCTGCTTGCTTATTATGACAGGCACATCGTTGCCCAGCGCCTCCAGGGGCGCAATCCCAAACGGCTCTGATACCGAAGGCATCACATATAAATCAGCCATTTGATATATCTTTCGGACATCTTCACCGTGCAGGAAGCCCGTGAACAGGACCTTCTGCCCGATGCCGAGCTCCGCCGCCATTTCAACGGCCCGGTGCATTAGATCGCCGGAGCCGGCCATAACAAACTTGACATTGTCCATCGTATCCAGGACTTTTTTGGCCGCCTGGAGAAAATACTCCGGGCCCTTTTGCATCGTAATTCGCCCTAAAAACAAGACGATTTTTTCATCTTTGTCGATACCGGTGTCGCCTAAAGTCCAATTGTCGCCGCCGTTACGCTCCACACCGTTATATACCACTTCAACTTTTTCACCGTTAATGCCGTATCGGCTGATTATAATATTACGGGTATAATAGCTAACAGCGATTACTTTGTCCGCCCGCTCCATACCTTCGCGCTCGATGTCGTAAATCATCTGGTTGACATGCTCGCCGCTCCGGTCGAATTCTGTTGAATGCACATGCACAATTAGCGGTTTTTCGCTCACCGCCGCAACTGCAATACCCGCAGGATAGGTCATCCAGTCATGAGCGTGAACAATATCAAACTGCTCATTTTCAGCTAATTGGGCGGCAACCGCGGCATAACGGTGCACCTCGGCATACATATCGTGCCTGTAGTCTATATCGCCGGAACATTGGCTGCTTGCTATGGCGCTGCCGCCATGTTTCTGTCTCAGCTTTTCCTCGATTCGCTGTTGGTAAACATCAGGCGTTGAATACGGCTGAAGGGGTGAGTTGATAGTGTGAAATGCCACGTTTTTCAACTCCGGAAAAGTCAAGCTGCTCATCGACTTCCCGGACTCAGGGGCGAGCAGCTTCACATGGGTAGCATATTTGCTGTCGACCATCCTTGGCAGAACAAAAGTAACTTGTATGCCGAGATGGTCCATCGCTTTGGTAAGCCCGTAGCAAGCCGTTCCCAGTCCGCCACTGATAAACGGAGGAAACTCCCAACCTAACATAAAAACTCTCATACAGCCTTCTGACTGGCTATTACCATAACCGCCCATTATAAAAAGACTTACAATCAACCCCTTTTGCTGCAGTCTGCACTTTTACTGCTGAACAGCAAATTACAATTCGCTGTCAAGCAATTTATATCGGCAGGAAATCACACAATCTTAATGATAAGCCGGCAAAAAACCCATTTTTACACTGATTCCTGATATATAAATCGGAATTTCGGATGAGGCAAGTTCAATAATTTTTCTAAAAATGTCAATTTCCATACTGATAATGAGGATTTTATGGGCCAATAGTGAAAAAAGAACAATTCTATCAATAAATCCGATGAATTTAATCATTTGCTCTTAGCCCGGCAGTTGTTACTGCTGGTCAATTGTTCTCCCCCAAAACGGCCTCAGAAGGACAACTGGCAACACGCAGTCGAATATGCAGGCAAACCCAAATCAAAAAAAACCGTTCCGCCCTGAAAAAAGCGGAACGGCCTTGAGCAAATATCATAGCCGTAAACGCAAGTTACGCAGCCAAAAGATGTTAGCACACAACTTGTTTGCCCTGTTAGAAGTAAAACGCCAAACGGCTTCTACAAATCCTGTGCCTTGACTGTGCTGCGGCGATTGGCCTTGGTTCGAGCAATAGCATCATCAAGCATACAATATACCTTATCACTGATTGCTCCGAGCGCGTCGGATGAGGTCATCATCTTCTTGCCCTTGATGTAGGCCTTAACTTTACTGGCGACAATTAAAGACTCTTTTTGTTGTGCCATTACAAAAATCCTCCCTGTTAAAAAAGTTAAATTCTTATAGCCCGGTACGAAATCCATAAGTCCGGCGCATTGTCAATTATCGTTATTACAAGAAGGCGCCGGGATTTGCAACAAAAAAAATGCTCAAATGCTAAATTTTTGTGGTAATAGAGCCGATAGAAAAAAAAGTGCTTATGAAAATCCGGCCTGCAAATCAGGCTTTTTCTTATAAGCTCGTGATTTTTTATAATTTATGCCTCGTATTTTGACGAAAATATTGGAACGAACGATTCTTAAGGGCCGCTCTCGGCTCGACGGGGTAGAGTGAATTTGTTGTGGAGAAGTAGAATGAATAAGCGTTCCAGAAAAAACCAAAAGTCGCAGGCTAAACTCCAGGATTTCGTGGCCGTTACTTTTGTCGAGGATTTGGAGCAGGCAAAAGAGTATGAAACTCTCCTCAAAACCAATGATATTCCTGTCGTGGTAAGTAAGCAAAACGAGCCATCATTAGATACTAAAGCCATTGCCGTAATGGTTCCCGAAGATTTTCTCGATGAAGCACACGTAGTAATAGAGTCGCAGGATGCCTATGACGATTTTTATGATTTCGCAGTAGAAGACGAAACCGACGACGATTTTGACAGCGACCTTTTCGAGGATGATTTCTAATCTATGGATGAACAACACTTCACAGAGCGCAGGAACAATACAGAGCGTCGGAACAACGAAGACCGCAGGCAAAACGTTGTTGACAGACGCTTGGGACTGGACCGCCGACGAGGGCCGGGCAGACGAAGAACAGACGAGAGAAAATCTGCTGAAGAAGGACAAATGTCTGACGAGCAATTTCAGTTCCTTATGGCCATTGATGAGTATAAAAGAAAAAATACCAGGCCCTTTCCGACCTGGACAGAGGTCCTTGAGGTGATAAAGGCGCTGGGTTACCGCAAAGTAGCCGAGCCGAAGCCGCTGAAGCCGTTCAAGAGCGACCACAAACCCGGTAAAGAACAAAAGTAAGCCCAGCCGGCAGAACAAATACCACTCCGAATAATTAACCCAAACTGACCGATCCTTAGTTCCATCCGGTTAGGATTGGAAAACACAAGGCTAAAATGGCATATCCTTATAGTAAGAACCGAAACCAAATATACTTACGAAAGAGAAAGCAATATGATTACTGTCATTAGAATCCTCTAAAAACACCGATGTTTTTCCAACCGACCCGCCAATACCTTGCGGAAGGATTTTGGCTACTTTTAAAAGACTGAAACGGAGCACAAAAAAACAATGGAAATTGGTGTTGACATTTGCCCGCGATTGTGTCATCATATTAAGCGTTAAATGGTAACCAGAAAACTTTAGATATGGTTTTGGAAAATTCCGGTTCAGGATGAGGGACAATATCAAAACCAACCCAAATTGAAAAGGAGAACAGATGAACAACGACAAACTGTCACGAAGGGATTTCATGCGGAATACTTCTCTGATGGCCGCCGGCACAGTTGCCGGTGCGCTGGCTGTCAAGGGACACGCCGACACGAAGCCGATCCATACATCGAGGATTCTCAATTTCAACTCGAAGATGATATACCGCCGGATGGGCAAAACAAACCTGATGACTTCCGAGGTAAGCCTCGGCGGCCACTGGAAGAACCGCAACGCCGGACGGTATTGGGACCATTTCGCAAACGAGGAGGTACCCAAAGACGTCGCCAAGAACCGCACCGAGGTAGTCAGTGCCGCGATTGACTGCGGCATCAACTACCTGGACATCACCACCGCCGCTGAGTGCCTCTGCTACGGTGCGGCCCTCAAGGGACGCCGTGATAAGATGTACGTCGGCGCTGATATCCATAACCTCGGACCTCGCAATCCGAAGTTCTGCAATGTCAAGTCCCAGACCCACAACGTTGATACATGCCTGCGTATGCTACAGACCGATTACCTTGACATCTGGCGTCCTCAGGCCAAAATGGACGGCTCCAACACAGACGCCGAGGTCGAGTCCCTCATCGAGACCTTCCAAAAATTGCACAAGGCAGGAAAAGTGCGGCACCTCGGCATGTCATCTCACTCACGTCCCTGGTTCGAGCATGTTGTCGGCAAATACAATGAGTTTGAGATGTTGATATTCCCCTGCAGTGCAAAGACAAGAGAGAAAGGCAAGCTGCCAACGAAGGCCAACATCGAAGAGGTCAATCCGGGCTACGGCTCCGACCAGACCCAAAGCATCTTCCAGAAAGTCATTGAGAAGGATATCGGGGTCGTTACTATCAAGCCATACTTCGGCGGCAGTCTCTTCAAGGACAGCGATGGCAAAGTCAAATTCCCGGTGATGGGCGTTGGCAGTAAGACAGAAAACGACCTGGCACGTCTGACGCTTCAATGCATCCTTGCCAACGAAGCAATCACTGCCGCAGTACCGGGGCTGTCGACTGTCTATGAGGTTGAGAACGCGGCACGGGCTTCATACACACGTCCCCTTGGGCAGACGGCGGCAGAGAAAGAGTGGCTTATGCGCATTACCAACGAGCGATGGGCGGAACTGCCGCAGGAATACGCGTGGCTGCGCGATTGGGAAGTCGTTTAGTATCTTGGCCTTCATCCAATACCCAACGGAAAAGGACAGTTGCACATTCAACTGTCAGGCGGACCGTTTAGACCGGTGGCCAATCCCGCTGCGCGTCCACCAATCTGACTTTGTGTAGCAAAGGAGAAAAATAGTGCGCTCAAACAGCAGAACTAATTTGTCTCTTGTGTGCGTGCTCGTTCTATTTGCAGCCTTGGCCTGGGCACTGACGTTCTGTGCCGCAAGAGACTTACAAAACGAGAAATCCGATGGTGAAAAACCAAATGGCAATTCAAAGTGTTACGTCTGTCACCCCATCCTGAAGACCGAGGATATATCGACAGACCACCTGGATATAGGTATTACCTGCGATGAATGTCATGGCCCTTCGATTGAGCACATGCACGACGAGATGCTGATGACCAAGCCTGACCTTCTTTTCGGCCGGGCAGAGGTAGAGAGGATGTGTTCAAATCCGACCTGTCATAAGCCGGGCGGCGACCGATATGTTTATGGGGAACAAGACCACAAAGACCAGGCAGCAATAAAGGCCTTTTACAAAAAATGGCTCCACCGTGTCCGCCCGAATGGGCGATTCATCTCAACCAGCTCAGTCTGCACAGACTGCCACGGGACGCACAACATCGTCGAGGAGCTCGAAACCGACTCTGATGAAAAGAATTGGCTCACCGCTTTTAATGGACGCGACCTCACAGGTTGGCGAGCCTCGGGTGCCGCTTCCTGGACGTGCCGGCGCGGCCAACTCATTGGAACGGCTGGAACAAACGGTAAAGGCGGCACTCTGTGGACCAATGCGGTGTATGAGGACTATCTGCTGGCCGTAACCTTCCGCGCCACATGGCCCATCCACGCTGGAATCTGGCTGCGCGCCGAAGGCTCCCGGCTCGGCCCACGCGTCGAGATATTCGAGAACCGCAAGGCCGCCGCATTTACAGGAAGCATCTGGGTTCCCGTCAAAGGATTGGCCCTGCTGAACATGCGAGAGGACCTTATTGACCGTGAAAGCTGGAATACAATCTCGGTCAAGGTTGAAGGCAATCGATTCCAGGTCTGGCTAAATGGAGAGGAAGTCGGGGTAATCCTGACCAGTGGGCCCGCCAAAGGAAAAATCGGGCTCCACATCGAGACACTCCCCGTAGGGGCGGTTCGCGAACCGCCCTTACTTTATGTCCGCGAAGTGCTCATCCAAAAACTGGGCAATCCAGAGAAAGAAACGCCAACAATTTCAAAAGATTAGGTTGTTCCATTTACTTTCGAATTGGGGTCATCACGCTTTGCAGTTGTTTTGGGCAATTCCAGCTAATTCACGTCGGCGCAAGAAGGATGTGCATCTTGTGTCTGCACAACTAATATGGACCAACTTTGCTATATGAAAGGCACCTTCAACTTCGCACATCGACCCATACTTAACGAGACGCCCTTCACCGAGTCCGGCCATAATTCAATAACTAATGGGAAAGGCCTTGATATACAGGATATTATTGGTAAACTTTCGGCAAAAGTCAGGGAAACGAAAGCCCGAAAAATATGAAATGTAACCGATTTATCTTTGTGCGTATATGATGAGGCAACAACAATGACCGATTATTCAACAAGTCCGGCAGGTGAAAAATTTCCTGTTCCCGAACAGGACGAGTATGCTGCCGAGTTTAAGCGTATTGACTCGCTCGTAGAAGCAGCACGCAGCGAGGAGAAAGAAATCGTTGTAGTGATGGGCGTCGGTTTTGTCGGTGCGGTTATGGCAGCCATCATCGCCGACAGTATCGACAAGAAAACCGGCAAGCCAAACAAGTTTGTTATCGGCTGTCAAAGGCCCAGTACCCGAAGCTATTGGAAGATTCCGCTGCTCAACCGAGGAGTCTCGCCCGTAAGTGCGGAGGACCCTGAGGTCGAGCCGATGATTAAGCGATGTGTGCTCGAGAAAAAAACGCTCGTCGCCACCTACAACAGCGATTGCCTCAAGCTGGCCGACTGCGTCGTCGTAGATGTTCAATGCGATTATACAAAACAGGACCTCGGAAATATGCGGACCGGCAAAGTGGAAATGCACGCACTGGAAGCAACGATAAAAACCATCGGCGAAAAGATACCGCCGAAATGTCTGACGCTGATTGAGACGACCGTGGCGCCCGGCACAACGGAGTTCGTCGCCTTGCCGATTATGAAAAAGGCATTTACCGCACGGGGCATAGACTCAAAGCCGCTGCTGGCACACAGTTTTGAACGTGTTATGCCGGGAAGAAATTACGTTTCATCGATTCGGGATTTTTGGCGGGTCTGTTCCGGATGCAGCGAAGAAGCAAAAAAGCGGGTCGAAAAATTCCTGAAGGACGTTCTAAACACAGAACAATATCCGCTGACCGTTATGGACCGACCAATCGAATCAGAGACTACCAAAATCGTCGAGAATTCTTACCGTGCTACATTACTGGCTTTTCTGGACGAGTGGAGCTTGTTCGCGGAGCGCAACGGCGTGGACCTGACTAAGGTCATAAAGGCAATCAAGGTCCGCCCAACGCACAGCAATATCATATTCCCGGGTCCGGGCATCGGCGGATACTGCCTGCCAAAGGACGGCGGCCTCGGCCACTGGGCATACAAGCACATCCTCGGCTTCAATGACGACATCTTCAAGATAACAACTATGGCAATCGACATTAACGACACTCGCGGCCTTCACGCAGCAACTTTGACAAGAGATGCCCTGCGAAATATGGGCAGGCACATAGCTCGTGCACCCATACTCTTATGTGGAGCCAGTTATCGCCAGGACGTCGGCGACACCCGGTACAGCGGCTCAGAAATAGTAATTCGAAAGCTAACCGAGATGGGGGCCGAGATGCGCGTGCACGACCCGTATCTTGAGCACTGGTACGAGCTGGAAAAACAGGATACCTACCCGGCACCGGGCCACTCTCTGGCGAGGTTCTTCCGCAATCAGAATGGTCTGGTCAATACTCGCATTCAGCACGACCTTACTGCTGCGCTTAAGGGTGCGCAGGCAATCATACTGGCGGTGCCGCACACACCTTATTTGCAGCTTGACCCTGACAAGATAGTCGAATGGGCGGGTTCACCGCTGGCCGTGATTGATTGCTTCGGCATATTGGACGATGATAAAATCCGCCGATATTTCGAGCTTGGCTGCGAGGTAAAAGCATTAGGACGGGGACATATCCAGCGAATAAAGGAAGAAGTGAGAAGAGGATAGATGCCGGATAAGCGATATAAGGAATATGGACTTAAAAAATAAACGGATAGCAGTTTTGGCGCCGGTAGCCTGGCGAACCCCTCCGCGGGCTTATGGCGCCTGGGAAACCATAGCAAGCAACATTACAGAGGGCCTCGTGGCCCGCGGATGGAAAAACGTAACGCTGTTCGCCACAAAAGAATCTGTAACAAGTGCAAAGCTTGTAGGTTTTGTGGAGAGAGGATACGAGGAAGACAAGACAAAAATCCCGCTGGTCTCCACGTCCCTGCATATTTCAAAGGTGATGGAGCAGGCAGATGAGTTTGACCTCATTCACAACAATTTTGATTATCTGCCCTTAACTTATCTTCCGTTTATAAAAACGCCGATGCTTACCACCATCCACGGTTTTTCCGACCCGGATATACTGCGGGTCTACCACGACCACAAGGACGCGTACTATGTTTCCATAAGTGATTCCGACAGGGACCCCGGATTACCTTATCTTGCAACTGTCTACAACGGTATCGACCTTTCCAATCTCACTTTCAGAGAAACGCCCGGTGACAAGCTCGTCCACTACGGGCGCATACACATGGACAAGGGGACACATCTGGCCATTGACGTGGCAAAAAAATCCGGCAGAGACCTGATAATAGCCGGCATAATTCAGGACCAGCAGTACTTCGACAATCTCATCAAGCCGCACATAAACAACACCTCGGTCAAGTTTATCGGCCCGGTTAATCCCATTCAGCGGGATGCGCTCCTTAAAGACGCTTACGCCGTTATCCATCTAAACACGATACCCGAACGATTTGGCCTGGTAATGGCCGAGTCAATGGCCGCAGGCGTGCCGGTAATCGCGATGGATTTGGGCTCGTGCCGTGAGGTCATCGCTGATAAGACAACCGGTTATCTGGTCAACAATGTAGATGAAGCTGTAGATGCCGTCGCCAAAATCGATAGTATCGACCGTAAAAAATGCCGGCAGCGCGTGGAAGAAAACTTTACCATTGACTGTATGGTTTCGGGCTACGAAAAAGTGTACGAGGAAATCTTTCGCCGAGAAGGAAAATATTGAAATAATTGTCCGCAGGCTGTACAATGAGAAGAATATAACAACACTAAAGCAAAGTCAGGCAAACAGAAAGATTCTGCCATACTTGAAATATAAAAGAAAAGAAATGGGGATGATTATGGGGTCAATTGATGAAATAAAATCTGCTATTGCTCATCTTCCTGAGAAGGAATTTAATTCATTCGTTGATTGGTTTCAGGAATTTGAGGAAAAACGGTGGGATAAAGAGCTTGAGAAAGATATTGCCCAGGGGAAGTTAGATAATTTGGCAAAGGAAGCTTTGAATGAGTTTGACACAGGAAAGTGCAGTGAATTATGAAGCATTTTGCAACCTCAAGATTCTGGGATTGTTATAACAAGCTCACACCTGTAACTAAGAGTCTGGCCGACAAAAATTTCGAACTTCTTAAACAAAACCCTCACCATCCTTCCCTAAAACTAAAGAAGATTGGAAAGTATTGGTCTGTACGAACAGGGCTGCATTATCGTGCTTTAGGCATTGACACTCCAGATGAAACCGCAATCTTATGGTTCTGGATTGGCTCTCATTCAGAATATAACCGACTCATTGCGAAAAATTAACAGCACATCTTCCGCCTGTGCGGTAACAAAAGCAAGTTCAGAGAGGGTGTTGTGCAGGAAGGTTAAGGAATGAAGAAGAAATTGGTCACGCGCTATAAAGGCAATCCCATACTGACAAAGGATGATGTCCCTTATCCGGTCGAAACGGTTCACAATGCCGGCGTTACGAAATACAATGGGCGGTACATAATGCTGTTCCGCTCACACCTCGCTACCGGCCGGTCGATAATCGGCGCCGCCGAAAGTGAAGACGGCTTCAATTTCAAGGCACGCCCTGGGCCGTTTATGGTACCCGCCAAAGAGCCGACATTTTCCGAGTACGAGGAGTTCAGTATCGAGGACCCGCGCATTACCCCCCTGGAAGGTGCGTATTATATAACATACAGCGCATACTCCAGACACGGCGTACGAACCGGATTAGCTAAGACATCGGATTTCGAATCGCTTGAAAGAGTCGCCTTTATCACTCAGGCCGACTACCGAAATACCGTACTTTTCCCCGAAAAAATTGACGGCAGATACGCCAGGCTGGACAGGCCTCATTCCGACATCAGCCCCTGGTCAATCTGGATTAGCTATTCGCCGGATTTGCGCCACTGGGGCGATTCAAAACTTATAATGAAATCCGCACCTTACCATTGGGACCAGGCAAAAATCGGCCCGGGTGCCCCGCCGATTCGCACCGATAAAGGCTGGTTGAGTATCTACCACGGCGTTTTTCCAACAATGGACGGCCACGTGTATCGGCTTGGAGTCGCTTTACACAAACTCGATGACCCCTCTGTTATTCTCGGCGTCGGTGACCGCTGGATCCTGCAGCCGGAGGATGAATGGGAAATCGTCGGCTACGTGCACAATGTAGTTTTTACCTGCGGGGCGGTGCCGGAAGATGATGGGACATTGAAGCTGTACTGGGGCGGGGCCGACAAGGTAATGTGCGCCGGAACAGCGGTAATTGATGAGCTTGTGGACCTTTGCCTGACCGATTCAAGACCTCCTGTCTAAATCGTAATGAGGAAATTTAGATTGTTAGCCTCTTGCACTGCAAGGGGTTGTCTTTTTATATAGCCCCCACCCCTGTGGTGGGGGGAAAATCATCTTTCCTTCCTTATATTATAGCCCCCAGTTCTGTGCTGGGAGGCAATCTTTTCTGTCATTCCTGCGCAGGCAGGAATCCATTTTTGATTTTTACATTCTATTTTTGCATTTTACACTTTGATTTTTAATTTCCCTTCCTGTTCTCCTGTCCCCCTTATATCCACTTCCTGTTTACCTGAATCCGGCCTTCCTTGGACGGAATAAACTTTGTTCTCTCTGTGCTCTCGCCAAAAGCCGTTAATAGCTGCCTGTTCCTATTCTATTATTTAATTGTTTGTCTGCTCAATTCTCAGTCGCTAATCCATCTTCTATAAAGATTTTGAATAACACCCATCGTTTCCAGTGTGCCTGATGAACCAAATAAACGTGTTTATTACTCGCCGGATGTTCACGGGATAACCTTTGACCGAGCCCGCTTTTATCCGCATCGGCATATTCCTCAATCTCTCCACTGCCAAGGTCCCATAGATAACACGGCGCATAGGAATAGCTCATTAGTATAGAACCTTTGTCTTGCTTGAATTCCAGGTCCCAGCCATAAATATCATACACAGCTTTCCACCTTGTTCCGGCTGGAATTTTAACTGTTTTCAAATCATCCATATCAAATGGCGGTTCTTTCGAAACGATATAGGACAATTCAATTTGTCTTGGCTTCTCAAGGGTAATTGTTCCCAAATCAAGTGTTTGTCTTTCTTTGAACTCTATCATAAAACTTTTCTTCAGGTAATCCGGTGCTTTGACAATGCACCAGTAATTGATCGGAGAAAATCCTGATGCTTTAGCCAGACCATTGCCCTGCACCGCTATCTTGATAGGCTCAGGCCAATAGCGGCGAGGTTCAGTACCATTGGACGGCGTATTTATCGGGCCGTCCCTGACACTCAATAGTATACTTGCTTGCGAGAGGTCACCGCCTTCTTCCAGCCCAACTTTGGCTGTAAAATCTACCAATTTGTCTTTATTTAATGGTTTTATATGGATAGTGCCAACATCGACCAAATCTCTCTTTTTGTCTTTCTTCATCCCTTTTAATTGCAAATCGTATGGAGCATATTGATGCATACGAAAACCAACCGGCCTGAACAGGTCTTTTGTCGGTCCGGCAAAATATCCTTCGGGCAGAATATCCATCTGAGCCTTAACATCGCGTACATATCCATCGCCATCGAGCACCACTCGCCCGACAATGATATGTCCCTTTCGAAATTTTCCAACTCTTCCCCTTGCCTTGGCAATCTTGGCTTCCAATTCCTCTCTATTCGGGCACTGCTCTATGGTATTTAGGGCACATCCGCTCATTATTACCAACACTATTGGCAATACCGCTGCAAATACTATTTTTTTCATTTTGCTTCCCCTTTCAAAAAACTCACCAAAAACGCATCATCGCATCTACGCATACACTCGTCAAGTCCCAAGGCCGACATCCCCAGCGTCGCCTTAATGTTTAGCCCCCAAATTTATTTGGGGGTCAGTTATTCCTCCGTGCGGGATTTCTTTTCACTGTTCATGTTTGTTAATGTATTCAATTCTATTCTTCAACGATTTCTCATCAAAACAATATCTCTTATCATACCCTCTGGTCCACACCCTTCCAACAAATCCATCTTCTCGAAGTGCCACCAATGACGCATTTTTATAATGTTTAACTGATTTTTCTATTCCATCACTAATATAACTGACTACCATATGCACATGATTCGTACAAACTGCTATTGAATGTACTTTCTGCCCCAATTTGCGTGCTTCTTCCATAAGTGATTTCCGAACGATATTTTTTTGCTTACTGGTCAATTTGATTGTATTACCCATTTGGTTTTCTTTATTTCTTTGTTCTAACCTTGGATTCCGCCCGCATATTTTCCCTTCCCTTACGTATCCGCGTTTATCGCCTTGAAGCCACGTCCCATAGGTTGTCCATGTCACCATGTAACCCAACGTCTTTCCCATATTGACCATCCTCTTGCTTAGCCCCCAAATTTATTTGGGGGTCAAAGCTTTTTACTTAACCCCAAATTTATTTGCACGTCAGTTTTTCTTCCCGGCCGTGCAAACTATTCTTTATTTCCTTCCCGAATAACACCAACCTCACCGGCGACGCCCTGCGTCGCCTTAATGTTTAGCCCCCAAATTTA
>DUZJ01000023.1 GCA_013349615.1 Planctomycetota bacterium
CAATGCTGGCCGAAAGTGTTTATGTAAGCCGGAGCAAGCAAATTTTGGTGTATGTTCAACAGTTTGAAGGATTTTCAAAGCTCAACAATGCTGCCTGGGCAAACTTTTGACGCAGGCGTCATATATGAAAATAATTTTTAAAAGATGTGTTTTTTTGCATTAAAGCACGCCTTTTTTGCAATTTTTTACCATTTTTTTTAAATTTTTTCGCCTCTACCAAACAATCAACACCTCTTTTTATGAGCAGTTAAACCCTCTCCTCTCCCCCCGTCCTGAAAAAAAGCGATTCCGGCACCCCAAAAGTTGATACAAAATCCCCAAAGGTCCTCTTGCATCTTGGATCTGTTGTCTTCATACCTTTGTGGTAAATACATCTGTGAAAATTCGTGCAAACTTGTGCCGGCGAAAGCGGGTATCCGTGTATATCCGGGCTAATACACGGCCACCAATTCGCTAATTCTCTAATCCTCTAATTCCCTCTTTCGTCTTGAGTCTTGCTTCTTGCGTCTGTTCCTAATCCGCGTCTAAAAAATTCGTGTAATTCATGTCAATTCGTGGCTAATTTTTTTCTCAAAAAAGTTAGATTTTTATTGAACATTTAGGGGGAGTTTGGTATAATACAAAACGCCATAGAAATGGCAGATTAGCGGAGAACCGCACGTCTTAGTATCAGCAGATACACGCAAAAATAAGTTCAAATTCAAAGGAAACTACGAACTATGAACAATGAACTACTCACGAGCATCGAGAATCCAACTTTAGCTCACTTTAGGCACTTTAGCTCACTCTTCACTAACCCAAACCGCCCAAACGCCCCAAAATCAACAGCCTCCCGTCACACCTGTCATTCCCGCGCAGGCGGGAATCCATTACGACATACGCAATACGATATACGATATACGATTATCGAGAATCCAACTTTAGCTCACTTTAGGCACTTTAGCTCACTTTTCACTAATTTTTCCTCTACAACTGTAGAGAGCGCACTACAAATCGCTCATTTTATGCAAAACAAACCCAATTTCCAAAAAGCCCAAATGAACGTAAGTGATTATATTACAAGGGAATATGGAAAAAAGGACACTTGGTGGAGTGGGAAAAACAAACCCAATTCAAACCCAATACAAACCCAATCAAACCCAATTAAAGCCAATAAAATGCCAAAACAAACCCAATACAAACCCAAACAAACCCAATTTCAGAGGAAAAAAATGCTGCTGCGGGCGTTTTCAAGCGTGGCGGCCCGAATGCTTCAGCCGCGATGGGAGGATTTTAGTAAGACCTTGAAGATATCAAAAACCGTTACCAGGCCCTGCACTTTGCCTTGTTGGTCAACGACAGGTAAACACAACCTGCCGGCCTTGCATATATGTTCCATCATTGCCGGAAGCGCCGTCTCCGGCGTAACGGTGCAGGTAGGTTTGTTCATTACCCACTTGACCTTGATTTGAAGTGTAGCGTCATCCATTGGTCGGCGCCATTTGGAAAATGTCGGGCGCAAGTAGGGGCTAAGTGCTCCTGTTAAATCAGACTTCGATACAACACCTTCCGGTATTTTCCCTCGGCCTATCATCATATAGTCGCCGTTACGTTGTTGAATCGTTGCAAGGGCCTTCTGTACGCTATCGTCAGGGTCTCCCCAAATGACATTTATCTGCATAATGTCTTTTGCACATAAGGCCAACGAAGCGTCTTCACTACCAAGCGGCAACTTTTCAGCCATGACGGATGGAGTCGGCTCGCCCGGAAGAACAGCAGAGGAGCGGGTCATTTTTTGAATGGCTCCGGAAATGGGACGCTTTTCACTCTTGTCCGCCTCAGCCGTCAGAGGCGCTTTCACATTAACATCATCGCTCTTCTGCTCTGCGGCTGCTTCGGTTTTCTCCTCCGGGGCAGCTTTGGGCTCCTCCGCAGCAACTGCAGGGCGCTCCTGCTCTGTGGCAACCTCGGGCTGTCCCTCTGTGGCAGCCTCAGGCTTCCGGTCTACAGCATCTTCGGGGTCTTGTTGTGCGGCACTTTTATCTGCAGCGATGGCTTCTTTAGCTGCCGACTCTGCTTTCTCAGCAGTAGCGTCCCCCTCAGTTGGGGCTGCTTCTTTAGTATTTTTTTCAGCCTTGGTTTTCTCCTCAGCGGCCTTTTCATCTGCAGGCTCTTGCGGTTTAGATTTCTCCACCCCCTCACTGACGTTCGGGGCTCTGCTTTCGGCCTCCTCCTCACTAACGTTCGGGGCACCGCTTTCGGCTTCGTCCACGGCCTCGCTGACGTTTGGGGCTTTGCTTTCGGCCTCTTTCACCCCCTCACTGACGTTCGTGGTTTTGCTTTCAGCATCTTCCACAGCCTCACTAACGTTCGGGGCTTTGCTTTCGGCCTCTTTCACCCCCTCACTGACGTTCGTGGTTTTGCTTTCAGCATCTTCCACAGCCTCGTTGGCGTTCTGGGCTTTGCTTTCAGCATCTTCCGCAGCCTCACTGGCGTTCTGGGCCTTGCTTCCGGCTTTAGATTTGCCGGCAAGGATTGCTTTTGGGAAAATGATGCCGCACTTGAAGGTTGGACAAGGTCCAACTGTCATCTCGTATGGAACAAACATCAATTCTTCATCGCCGGCCAAGCCTATCTTTTTCTCAGAATCATCCCACGGGCTTCCGATAAAAGTATTGGTTTGTACGAATCGGTCGTGGCCATCCAATTCTTTTTGGAAGACCCTGTCCCACGCGCCGACCAGCGCATCGCCTACTTCCGTTAATATATTACCGAGCTGCCCTGCCTTTTCGAGTGAGGCGGATTCTATGTTTTCCAGTATCATCTGCTCGGGATGCATAGCAACAACACCGGCCAGAATAAATAGTCCCTGCCGGTCGAACACTAATTGGAAAGTGCCGTCCAGCTCACCTTCAGCCTTGACAGAGTAGACGACTATGAAGTCCTTAAAGCGTGTTTTAAGACCTATGACCGTTTCCGGGCCCACTTGCTGCCGACTACAAACCATATCCACGCTGAACATGCCGGAGATATCGCCACAAAAGGTCTTAAATGATTTCTCTGCTAATTCTATGACTCGTGATTCAAGTTCTGTTTGGGAGGGCGCCATTAGATGAGCCTAATTATTTAGCCTGTTTGATGGTTCCCAAACGCATCTTATCGCGTTTGAGGTCTCCGAACACTATCTGGAACTTTCTATGTATAATAACAATACGCCTGTAACACATTCGTCTTCGATATACTATCCCCTATTATTCTCGATATCTTTTGGCGTTACTTTAAGAATTTTTTCTATATATTTAGATTCCTTTCGTCAGCAAATGCGTAAAAAGCCGATTTAATTGAAGCTCGAAAGGCTTTTTCCCGCTACAAAATCGTCTTTTTTTTAATCTTTGATTCGAATCTTTGATATTGAAGCTGGCTTCTGCCGATAAATGAAGAAGGATTTTGCCGCCGAAAGCGGGCCCCGTTAGAGCTTTTTGCCGTGGTGCCTCTAACAAGGTGGGGTAGAAAGGAGATAATTCGATGAGAAGCAAGAATTTATTGGCCGTTGCCGCAGGCCTGGCTGCCTGCGTACTGGTGGTTTTGTCTTCCAAGTCAATTCAAGGCGGGCAAAAAAAGTATGAACTCCGACCGCAAGTTACCATACCAGAATACAGAACCGATGCAGCGCGTGCCATAGATGCCTATGAGCGTCTGATGAACCGGTATATGGGCCTGACCGAAAGGAATTTAATCAGGATTGAAACAAACCTGGGTAATATTGTTAAAAAATTAGATTCCATCGACCGTAGATTAACCGAGCTTTCCGCAAGAATGACAAGAATCGAAAAGGCGCTTGGCGCCGGTCAGGCCAAACCACCGGTTGAGGGCGTGCTCCAACACAAAAAAGAGCGTTTGGCGCCCCAGAAAAAACGCGATAAGGAACTTTTGCCATCTTCTTAGGATATTTTGATGTCCAAAAAACATGCTGCTAAAAAGGGGGAGGACACGATGCCCAAGGCAAAAGACGTTATGACAAAAGATGTAATCAGTGTAACAAAAGAGACCACGATATATGAGGCGATGGAGCTTCTGCTAAAAAACCAAATTACGGGTATGCCCGTCGTCGCCGATGATATGAGCCTGGTAGGGATTATTACGGAGAAGGATTGCCTGCGGTTATTCTACGCCGATGAAGATGAAAAAAATAAAACAGTCGGGCATTTTATGACGCAACCTGCAGTTCACTATAACGAAGATGACAGCCTGCAGAGTGTTTGTGATTTTATGATGATTAATTATTTCAGAAGGATTCCGGTCACATCAAAGAACGGACAAGTAGTCGGCATTCTCAGCAGACCAGATGTAATCGAACACATTCTTCAGCTAAGACGTGATGAAAAGGTCCATGCCGGCTGAGAAAACAGGATGAAAACCACCGCAGACAATTTGCCTGCCCGCCAACTAAAAATCAATCCGTATATTTCACGGTTTTTTTGCCACGAAAAAATTAACCGCAGAGCACACCGAGAGCACAGAGAGTTTTTAGACAGGATGATAGGGTAAGGTGGATTGAACTGTTTTCGGAAAAGAAGTAAAAAAATTTTCAAATATCCATATTTACCCCGATTGACAAATCTGCGGAATTGTGGTACACAGCGCTTTTAGCAATTCTGAGAGAGTTTCTTTGCTGTTTTGTGCGAGTGTGGGCCGTTTTTTTTGGCGAAAATCGGCTGGAAAATGAGGTATGGCGGGTAGGAGGCATAAAGACAGAGGACAGAGGGCAGAAGACAGAGCGCGGAGGACAAAAAAATTGTCAAAAATTAGAAAAAATCCTTGCAAAGACGATTGCTCCTGTGTTACAATAAGGAAAATTAAGAAGCGAAGGCAGTCAAAAATTATCATAATCTTTTTGTTGCCATCATAAACTTGTATTCTATTTCATACCGAACCTGCCTTCCAAAGCCAGTAGTTTCTTTATTTGGCGTCCTGCGCGCGTTGCTCAGGGTGTTAGAAGAAGAATCCAGGTACAAAAGATGCGGAATTTGGGAGATAGATTGAGCATATCAATGTGCAACAAACTTCGCTTGCGCGAAACGGGTGCAGGTGCGTTGGCTGTACGGTCATAATATATTTATCAAAAGTTTTTGAAAGGGCGAAAAAATGAAACACAAAATCATACCAATAATGGCAGTGGTAATGTGGGTACTATGCTTTTTTGCATTACCGGCGCAGGCCAAATATGGCGGGGGTACGGGAGAGCCGAATGACCCATATCGGATTTATACGGCGGCTCAGATGAATGAGATTGGGCTGAGTGGGAATTGGGATGACCGGGACAAGTGCTTTAAGCTGATGGAGGATATTGATCTTGGTGGGTATACGGGGGAGGAGTTCAATATCATTGGATACTGGGTAGGTTGGGGTTCTCCTGACAATAGACCCTTCACCGGCGTTTTTGACGGCAACAACCATATAATCTCAAACTTTACATACACTTCTGCAGGAACTAACTTCATAGGACTCTTCAGCTACGTTAACGATCCTAATGCAGTAATCAAAGATTTAGGATTGATTGACCCTAATGTTGATGCGGGGACGGGAAGCTATGTTGGTTCGCTGGTCGGAGTGATATGGAATGGAACGGTCGCCAACTGTTACGTTGAGGGCGGTAGTGTTGCGGGGAGCTTTGAAGTCGGCGGACTGGTGGGATGGAATTATGAGGGCACAATCAGCAATTGCTATTCAAAAGGCCACATTTCGGGTGATTATTCTGTCGGCGGCTTGGTGGGACAAGATGGCTCGTGTAGTCCGTTGGAGTGCTTCGGTGGTACGATATCCAACTGCTATTCGACCGGCAGCGTTACGGGGGGTGGGCGTGTCGGCGGACTGGTGGGAGATAATAGGGGCACAATCACCAACTGCTATTCGACCGGCAGCATTACGGGAGAGCGATTGGTCGGCGGACTGGTGGGAGAGAATATAGGCACAATCACGAACTCCTATTCTACCGGCAACGTTACGGGAAATAACAGCGTCGGTGGGCTTGCGGGCAAAAATCACTGGGGGCTGGATGTATCGGTGCCCGGCACAATTACCAACTGCTATGCGACGGGCCCGGTTATAGGAGGAAATAACAGTATCGGCGGGCTTGTCGGAGAAAATTGGGCCAATATCACGATGTGCTATTCGGACAGCAACGTTATTGGAAAAACCTCAGTCGGGGGCCTGGTGGGAAACCATTGCGTTATGGTCGTCGCAAACTGTTATGCCACGGGCGATGTTAACGGGATTGATGCTGTTGGTGGTTTGGTCGGAACAAACGGCATATTATATGGAGACGGCAGTGGCTGGAGTGGCACAGTTATTAGTTGCTATTCGACCGACAGCGTTATGGGAGACTTGAATGATGGTGGATTGATAGGCATAAACGAACTGGATTCAATTGTTCTAAACTCATTCTGGGATGTCAACACCAGCGGACAGACGAGCAGTGCCGGTGGAACGGGTTTGCCAACAGCCCAGATGCAGATGCAGGTTACCTTTATGGACGCCGGGTGGGACTTTGTGGGAGAAAGAATAAATGGTAGCGAAGACATCTGGATGATGACCTGTGAGGGAATGAGCTATCCAAAGTTGAACTGGTGGCAGTCGGTACTGGGAGATTATTTCTGTCCGGATGGCGTAGATATGATTGATATGGAGCATCTGGCACTTCATTGGCTTGATACTGGCTGCGATGAAACCAACGATTACTGCGACTGGGCTGAGATAAGTAATGACAGCACCATAAACTTTACAGACTTTGCAATACTCGCCGGCAATTGGCTGGCAGGTAAATAGCTATCTTGCAAATCTAATTTGTAATACAGGGCCGTGAGGATTAAACTTACGGCCTTTTTTATTGTAGAAAACAAGTGAGCCAGCTTAAAAGACAGCTTCATCACAGGAAGTATGAAATATGCGGGCTAACGCGGGGTAATCAATCGATTTTAGCCATAGGTTTTACCGTCTTCATCCACGTAAGTAGTGCTCCTTGCGCGTTTAATCACCTTGACCGCTTTCGGCACTTCGTCCAGCTTGGGGACTTTGAACAGCATTCGGCACTTGCGGCATCTTATCCGACGGTCGGCGGCGCTGCCGTCGAGTAACCAGACGCTGCCACAAGCCGGGCATTGGGCAATAATCCGCATCAGTAAAGACCTTTGTCAAAAGTTAGGTACTGAAATTCGAGACCAACTTAGGCACATAGTATTTTAGCCACAGACTCGATGTGCATCCATTATAAATTTCCCCACCCAAACAGAGCATTTGGCGCCTGGGGAAGTCCTTTCTCCTTGTCCTATAATATCACTTTATCGCAAGCAGTTTCATCGTTACTACGAAAAGTCTCAGGCCTGTGGGCCAAGCTGATGCTATTTCCCTTGATTTAGCTGTTTGAATGTGCTAACATAGCCCTAACAGGGAGTGTGATGATATGGTAAAGAGAATCCCGTGTAGAATTGTTAGAAGCAAAGCTCTCGGCAAAAGCAGTAACGCCCTGCGGCAAGTGAGCACGTCAAATAATGCTTATCAACAGAGAAGCGATGTTGTTACCAGGCCCCCCAAATCCTACAAGTCGGCTTCGAGGACCCTTACCTATACAGACCTGCTTGAGATAACAAGAGCGTCAATAGATGACGGCCTAACGGGACAGATTCTTGATTGTTACGCGTGAGGCCCGGCTTTGCGATTTACAGGCGAAGGGCTTTGAAGAGCAGGTCAGCTTAGAGCAAATCTTTTAAGTAGTGTCTGAGGTAATAGCGGCATTGAGACAGTACCAACGCGCTTATCATTATGGTAACAAAAACTCCAGGTGAGACCTCATTTATTACGACGGCCAAAGCTGTGCCCGCGGCCGGTGGGTGCTCGACGTCCAAAGCTACCATAACAAAGATAGCAATTCCAACTGCAAGGGGATACTCAATGTAATAGGGGAGCGGGGTGAAATAGAATATAGCTCCAGCGGCTAATCCAACCAGATGGCCGCCGATGACATTTCTTGTTTGTGCGGCGTAGTCTTTGGGTACTGCGAATACGATAAAAGTGGTGGCGCCCATCGCGCTGATTACAACTATCCTGTCCCTGCCGAGGACGAGCACAAGTACAAACAGGACAACGACAGCTAAAAAACTCTGCAAAAGGTAATTCTTCCAAAGCTTTTTGAATTTTCCCCTGATTGAAGTTTCCGATTTCATATTTTGCGTAGCCATCATATTTTTTCAATATGCGGCCCCGAATATAAACAAAAGGACGGCGAGGAATGAATAAGCTTCGTGGTGCCAAGTTTACACATTTCCTCGCCGAGTTTCTGAAATCCGTTCGGGCTTCTGATTCGACCGTCCGTGGTCGACCCTGCGATTTAACTCTTTCTCAGTTAAGGCTTTTATATACCGAATTTTATGATGTTTTTTGCGGCTGCCCGGAAGTTTTTCGGACTTTCAAGCCGACCTGACAGTAAAAGCTTTCGTGCCGCGCCTACGGCATCGGCATCCGCTTTCGATGCCTGCATTGCCTGGTCAATTAAAGAAGCATAATTAACCTGCACGGATACATCCGTATCACTATTTGGAACAGCGCCGCCGGAGCGGGGCTGCCTGGAAGATAATTCTTCCGAAATATCTCGAATTTGATTCGTAGGTATTTTCTCTATCAATGCACTACCGTTCTCTGGGGACCTTTAATCCCACAATTTTTCTCGCACAATTTTGACAAAACTTTAGGATTTTTTGCCGGATTCTCATTTTTTTCTAAAGTTGACGTTTTTTTCGGACGATAATATTTTTTTGCGTACTTTCCTTTTGCACTATAGTGTTTCGGCCACCTCATAAGTTACAAACTTGATAAACTCAATCGGACTCACAGCTACTAACTGTTCCCGTAAAGGTTCAAAACCAGAGCGTATCTGATATTGAAAATAGCTTTTTATCCGAAGCTCAGTCGTTTTATCGGCGGTATCCCAAATCTGCTCAAAAGCCCACAGCAACTGCCCATCCCTCAGGTCTATAAGCTTCAGGCGAAGACCAATGGCCATATGAGGATAGGGGCTGAACTGTGTAATAGTTCCGAGCAATATGGCATCGCACTTTAAGGTCTTGTGGATTGCGACCAACTGGTCAAGGGTATATGCCGACGACCCCGCAGCCGCAGTACTTTGCGATTGGGAAACCGAGTTCAAGCCGAGCTGCAAGCTGCGCCACGCAGGGTCACTGCGGTGGACAACAGCTAATCCGAAAAGCTGTTTCTTCTGCAATGCCTGGAAAAGCGATTCGGTTACATCAGCGGAAATTTGAGGATAACTCGAATTGTTTTCCAGCTCGACTAAAGCAGTCCTGCCAACGGTGGACAAATCCTTATTCGGATTTAGATAATAGTACTCCGCCATCGGAGCAGCGACCGTATAGTACTGGCAGCCTGAACCTGATAAAAGAACCGGCAACAACAACAATATTGTCAATCTGCTATCGTAAATCGTGTGCCGTATCTCATCGAAGAGTAAAGAGACGAACAACGTGATGCGAATCCCGTTAGAAGTCCGTGGGGAACCTCTCGCAGAGGCGCGTATTGTTTTACTTCTAACGGGACGAACACCAAGAAACGATAATACAGTTTTGAAGATATTCATTTTCCTGCCCTAAAGTTTTGATTTATTTCCGCATAGATTGGCTGGTTTCACTCATCGATACCGCCGTTGAGCTTTTGTTCCGGCCCTGGGCTGATTCGGCCTTGACCTCTCCGCCGAGGATTTTAAGTATCCTGAGCAACGTTTCCAGTTGGGCTGTATCAGCGTTACGCATCTCCTCACGAAAACCGAGGATGTCTGTCTTCCAATTATTCAATTCAAGACGCATTTCAATCATAAGGTCATTTGCCTCGCTTAATTCCTTTTGCGCCTGCTGCAATTGAGCCTCAAGAGCGCCGACCTGGTCTTTAAGCTGCTGGTTTTTAGCGGTAAGGCCCTGTTTTTCCTGCCGGAGGGCAGCCGCTTCTTCGGAGAGCTTAGCGTACTTTTCCGACAATTCTATCGCGGACTCCACTACGGTTGGGCCTTGTGTGGTGGATTCCTGGAACCTTTTCGCAACCCGGCACGACGACTTGCCGGACTCGGACTGCCTGGCCTTTTGTTGCGGCTGCTGAAGTGAGATGGGCTCAACAGAGAGCTTCCCCGGCTCTTTAGTAACCGTACAGCCGGAAAGACAGGCAATCAGCAGTGATGAAGTTAGTGAAATCATAATTTTTTGGTTAGTCTGCATTTTGTTTTTCTCCATTAATTTTTGTTTCGTTAGGCGCCTGTTCAGCGCCGGCCAACTCACCGTTTTGGACTTTGGTCCCCTCGGGAGCCTGGGCACCGTTATATTCACATCTTAAATCCATTCTTTTACCACAAGAACAGGTTATTTCTATGACTGCAAACCCAGGTTGGCTTTCCATAATACGCGCCTTGGGCGTGACCAGGGCTGCTGTTGTTTTTTGGGTTCCACCTATTGAAGACTGCACTTGCGCCACATCGAGGCGGAATTGACCGCCGAGTTTAACATCCCCTCCCTTTATAATGTGTCCCGCTGTTTTTGGCATTTACTATCCCAACCTTTCATTGCTTCTTGTAAAATGAGAGTTATTGAATCACGCGCAATAATCGATGGTATTCCGGTCATTTTCTTTTTTCTCAAGCTCGCTTTGCAGGTCCTGCTCATCGTCTGAGCTGTTTTGCTCCTGTTCGGAATATTCCTTATCTGGCTTGTGCGGCTGCTGACGGCGTTTTCTGTTCTCACGTCGTCCGGCGCCAGTTACAGTTGGAATACTTAGCAAACTTTCGACCGGCTTTATTATATTTGAATCACTATCTGCCATCGTTCCACTGCCTCAATTCTACGGACAGGTTAAACAGAGCACTTGCGTGGAGTTGACTTACGCGAGGCTCGGTAATTTCAAAAACCTCGGCAATCTGCTTCATCGTCAGGTGCCGCTGATAATAAAGCAGAACAATTTGTCTCTGCCTGACTGGTAACTGTTGTATCGCCTCGGCCAACTTATCTATAAGCTCGGCCTGTTCGACCTGCTGGACAGGGGTAGCGGTGTTTTCCGCCGTCAAGAGGTCGCCCAGTGCAGGCGTGTCCTCTCCAGAGCCATCGATGGAGACAAAATGCCGGGCACGAGCACTTTCGAATGTTTCATAAAGTTTATCAACTGTTATTCCGAGCTCTTCAGCCAACTGGTCGTCAGTGGGTGCGGCGCCTGTCTGCTCTGTGATTTTCTGTGCCAACTGCATCGCATTGCGAATCTGCTTGTTGAGATTTGCAGGTAGCAAAGATGAGCCTCTGAGCTCATCCAAAACAGCTCCCTTGACCTTAGTGTATGCGTATGTTTTGAACTCGGTATTGCGAGAGGGGTCGAAATCGCGGGCTGCTTTGACCAGGCCAACAGCTCCTGCGGATACTAAATCTTCAAAAGATAACGGAGGCTTCATATACACTACGACCTTGTGCACTATTTTCCGAACCATAGGCAAAAATTCAGCTATCCGGTCGTTCCTGAGCGCCTGTGTTTTCTGGCCGGAGTATGCACGCAATGCGATGGTATTTAGATGCTTTCTGCTATCTTTAAGGGCTTCGACTCTGAGCTCAGCCGGAGCTGTCCCCAAGGCCGATTTATCAGCGGTTCGACTGGGCGGTGCGGCTGAGCTCACCATCGAAGACTCACCGCCCCGCACCAATTGTCCTTCGGCGAAAGACAGAGACTTAGATGAAGCTGGGTGCATTGCTGCGGCTTCAATTGGTACGGGGTTTTCAGCCTTTGTCGGCATTTTCTTTTTCCTCTTGGCGCTTCATCCGGCTTGTAACCATAGCGTTCATCAAAATAGCGTTTATTGCCTTTACAGCCCAGGCCCCTGCTATATACGCAACCGCCGCCCCGGCGAGAGCCCTCTTACAGCAGGTAAACGGCGCGTGAGCACTGCCCCAGCCTATCAAGCTCAGGCCGAAGAAACATATCACCGCAATGCTTACCGCAATTGACCGAACGTGTAACGGCATAATTTTGTGCCCCGTTTTTTGTGTCGCCGCTGCTTTTGTATCGCCGCGCGAACAAGCCGGACGACAAATTACATTATCACTTTAAGACTCCAGCAAGTTCGGCCTCCTGTGGCTGTGTCGATTCAGTCTGCTGGCCGGATATAGCTTCTATTGGTTCTACTTCGGTTCCGAGCACGATTTCATCATAGGCGACGACCGGCAACAGCGGGACGGTTCGCGATAACATTGCCGACAGAGGCGAACGCAGTCTCGAATCGCACAGCAAAACTAACTTGTCCTTACCTTTGTCGCACGCCTGCTTCCAGACTTGAGCGATTTTTCGGCTTATATCCATTACCATTTCGGTCGGCAAAGAGAGGTTTATTGTCTCCCCTTCGGCGCGCAGAGTTGATGTCATCTGATGTTCGAGCGCGGGGTCGAGCGTTATGGCTGAGATTTTGCCGGCCTCGTCTTTTAACTGGTCGGTAATGGTCCTGCTTAACGACTTTCGAACCATCTCTGTTAAAGCAATAGGGTTCTTGGTCTTTGAGGCGTGTTCTCCAAGCGATTCAAGTATAGTTGTTAAATCACGAATTGGTAATCCATCCTTCAGGAGGTTTTTAAGCACACGCTGAAGCAGTCCAATAGATACTTCTCTGTCATCGCCAACGATTTGGCCCACCAATGATGGTTGAGTCTTGCGGAGACGGTCAACAAGAAGCTGTACGTCTTCACGTGTCAACAGCTCGTCAGCGTGTTTTCGCAGTGTTTCGGACAGATGCGTAATAAATACGGATTCAGGGTCGATGACGGTATATCCGTTTAATTCGGCCTCCGCCTTCGTTGCCGGCTTAATCCAGAGAGCGGGCAAGCCATACACGGGTTCGGCAGTTTGTAACCCATCGACTTTGCTCTGTACGGCACCGGAATCCATAGCAAGGAACATATCGGGCTCCAATCGCCCCGCGGCGACCGGCAGCTCCGATAGTCGAATCTCGTAGGCAGTCGGCTCGAGACTGATATTGTCGCGCAGGCGAACCAGAGGTATTATCAGTCCGAGCTCCTGGGCGAATTTTCTCCGCAATGCTCCGATACGCTCAAAGATAGCGCTGTCTTTCCGAGGGTCAACCATACTAATCAATCGGACGCCGACCTGTACAGAAACTCTATCGACTTCGAGCAGCTCTTCAACCGGCTGTTTTTCAGCCTTTGCTTTCGGGGGAGCCTCGCGAGGCTCTCGGCCCTTTTCCGATTTAGCCGCCATTCGTCCGAACAGGGCGGCGCCGGTAGCCAAGAGTAGAAAAGGAATTTTGGGCAGGCCGGGCACAAGCACCAGCGAACCAATGACGACAGCCGCTATAATCAGCGGCTGGCTGGCCTTAAGAAACTGTCTGGACAGGTCCTGTCCAACGCTGTAGCGCGACGAGATTTTAGTTACCAAAAAGCCTGAACTGACGGAGATTATTACCGATGGTATCTGGGTTACGAGTCCATCGCCGATGGAAAGAATAGAATAAGTCCTTATTGCATCGGTAAGGGGCATAGCGCGTGAATAACCCATAGCTATGCCGCCAATTATGTTGACCGCGGTGATTAGCAGCCCTGCCTTGGCATCTCCCCGAATGAATTTGCTGGCACCGTCCATCGCGCCATAAAACTCACTTTCCTTGACAATTTTTGCTCTTCGCTCGTTGGCCTGCTCGTCGGTGATAGTTCCAGCGTTAAGGTCGGCGTCAATTGCCATTTGCTTGCCGGGCATAGCATCAAGTGTGAAACGTGCAGAAACTTCGCTTATTCGCTCTGCACCTTTTGTGATTACTATAAACTGAATGACAACAAGGATTAAAAAGATTACCAGCCCGACGACGAAACTGCCTCCGGCAACGAAGCCGCCGAAGGTCTGTATAATCCTACCGGCGTCTGCCTGTAGAAGTATCAATCTGGTCGAGGCGACATTAAGAGAAAGTCGAAACAGCGTTACAAAAAGCAGCATTGAAGGGAAAGTAGATAGTTCGAGCGCTTCGCGGGCGCACAGTGTAACTATCAAGACAGCCACAGCCAGGGATATACTGCAAGCGAGAAACATATCCAACACCTGGGTTGGCAGAGGTATTATAAGTGTGGCAAGGACCGCCACCAGGCCAACAGCCAAAATAATATTGCTGTGGGACGCAAGCGGCGTATTGATGAGATTCGGCTCCCCCGCACCTACTTTGATTGTCTTTGTTTTCATAAGTTCTTATCCAACACCTCACCTACTTTGATATTATCGCGGTTATAGTTTCTCAAAGTAGGTGCGGGGCAAATTCGGTCTCACCAATCCCGATGAACTTTGTTGTCCAGCGTCTGCCATTATGGTTCCTTCTACCCCTCTGCTTTCCTGCAAAAGCAAGAATCGGGGCGATTCTGATTTACGCCTCGAGAGCAGAATCATCGAGGCCAAGAATCTGCTTTATCTTAATGGCGAACCGGCCGTCCACCACCACTATAGTTCCCGTGGCAAACTTAGTGTCCCTCAGGTACAAGTCTGCCGGTTCATCAATAGATTTATCGAGCTCCAACACCGAGCCAGGTCCAAGCTGCAAGAGTCTGCGAACAGGTATCTCTGTCTGTCCAATAGCAACAGTAATAGAAATGCCCACGTCCAGTAAGACGTCGATACTTCCGCCGGCGCCTGTGTCCCCGGTTGCAGGAACCTCGGCAAATTCGACAGGTTGTGCCTGCGTTTTCGAGTCTTCCTGTTTCGGTTCCGGCGTACTTTCCTGGTCCTGCTTTTGGTCGCTCTTTTCTTCTGTGGCTTCAGTTGTTTCTGCCATATTTTGATTTCCTTTTGTAGGGGCAGGCCTTCGTGCCCGCCCAGGGCAGCCACGCGGGGCTGCCCGTACTGTAATTGGATTTATATCTTTTGTGTATTACAAGACAGTTCCGTAATCAGGACAGCGTTCTTTCCGGCTGATTTCGCGGGCCAGCCTCGAAAGGCCCTTTGTCCGTTTACTATCAATTCGATTGGCTCATTAATTCTTTTATCAAGCAACAGTACATCATCAGGTCGAAGACTCACTATTTCTCCAAAAGAGAGCACAGCAGAAGCCACTTGAGCCACAACAGAAACCGGCATTTCCTGCATACGGTCAAGGATTGCTTTTGAAATCTCCCCGGGCGAGAATTTGGCAGCAGCTTCCACGGTTTTTCCCACCATAGGTTGGAGTTTGTTTGAGAGTATTAAGATGTAAGCTTCGGAGCTGCCCTCCTGGTCGCTTTTCTTGACTTGAAAAGTAAATTTGCAGAGTTCTTCTGTGCCTTCGAGCTCAAGAGGTAACAGTCTTCTGACAATATTCTCAGCCGGCTGAAAATTGTAACTTTTAAAAGGGCTCGAAAACGCATCAACGATGGCAGAAGCGATGTCTAATAAAAGCGATTCTTCCAACAGCGATAAATCCACTCTCGAATCCCCTTCGGATTCAGTATCCCCAAGCAACTGTGTCGCCCAGATGGATGCAGTTTGTGTAGGTACACAAATAAGTCCACATGAAGCCTCCTGGTTGTTGCCGAAAGCCAGGTAATAATCATTCTGCTTGCTCTCCAGGGCCTGGTCAACAAGCTCGGCAGCAAAATGCTGGGTGATGGAGAGAACCGCTACATCGAACTCACCGTTGCAAAAGCCAGTGAATTTTGCAGCGATTGCCCTGGCTACTTTTTTTGTGATATCTTCGAGTTTATTGAGATGGCTTCTATCAAAGTAGTGAGGATGATGCCAACTGTATTCTGTAGCCTTTATCTGGGTGGTATCCTCCATCGGCCCCGAACCGACAGCCATAAGGAGCTGTTGCATCATTTCTTTAGATATATTTTGAGCTGCTCTGGTACTCATTGTACGGCAAATTCCTTAAACAGAACGCGTTTGATTCGAGGTTTGGAATCAGGAAAAAGCTTTTCGTTAAAAGCATCAAGTACCTGGGATTGAATACTCTTGAGGTTCCTGTCCCCTCTTATATCTTCAAGGCTTAAACCTGCAAGGTAGATGGTAAGCCAGTTTGTCAGGAGTGGTTTTTTCTCCTCAATAAAAACGACTCCTTTCTTCTGCTCGACTTGAGGGTCTATTTCCAGTGTCAGAGTCAGCCGAACGTAGCGTGTTACGCCGGGTGCATCAAGATTTGCCACAACAGGCTCCAAATCATAGAACCAGTTCGGCTGAGATGCGTCGCCGGTCAAATCCGGGGTATTCGCTTTTATGCCCTCCGGCAGGGTCGGTCCGCCTTCGGTGGCCTGGGCGGTCTCGGCTGTGCCGGAACCACCAAATATTCGACCGACTCCAAAGCCTGCACCGGCACCAACTATTACGACAACAGCCATTATTATCCACTGCAAACGGCCGCCAGAGGCCTTCTTGTCGCTCGGTTCCGCCGAGACCTTGCCCTTTTCTGTTTGCTCTCGCTTTTGCTCTTGCTTTTGCTCCTGCTGTTGCTCTTTTGTCTCATCTGCATCTGCCATTTTCGTGTCCCAATCAAATGTTTACAGAATATTGTAATCAAACCGGCTGCAAGCACCCGGTTCGGGTTAGCTCACACGCCCACGCCTTCTCTGCGATATCGGTGCATTCTGTCTCTTAACGTTCGGTCGCTAATTCCCAATACCTTTGCGGCCTTGGTCCGGTTGCCTCCGGTCTGCTGTAAAGTATCCAGGATAGCTCTTCGCTCAATCTGCTCAAGCGGCACTCCGCCGAGTCCGCTCTCGCTTCTGCTTTCACAAGCAGGCGTGGGTGCATACGCATCTATCGCGGTAGACGTATTATGACCGTTTGCTTTTTCCACCGTAAGGTGTCCTGTGGACTGTGGCAGCGGTTGTAATTCATCAAAGAGCCAGGAGACATCGGCCAATGACAGGGCTTCGCCAACACCCAAAATCAGGGATGTCCGCACGACATTGCGCAATTGCCGGACATTGCCGGGCCAGTGGTACTTGGTGAAAATGTCCATCATCGCCGAGTCGAGCTCAGTGATACGACGCTGTGCTTCGCGGGCATAAAGATTGACAAAATACCAAACGAGGTCAGCCAAATCATCCCTTCGTTTCCTCAGAGGGCAAATGACTAATTTAACGCCGTTTAGCCGATAGTAAAGGTCCTGACGGAATCGTCCCTCTTGCACTACCTGCAATAAATCCTTATTGGTAGTGCTTATTATTCGAACATCGACCCTGATGTTTTCGTTTCCTCCGACACGTTCAAAATCCTGCTGTTCGAGCACCCGCAAGAGCTTTGCCTGAAATTTTATTGGCGTTTCGGCAATTTCGTCCAGGAGCAGTGTGCCGCCATGAGCCATTTCAAATCGACCTTTGTGCCGATTATAGGCGCCGGTGAACGCTCCCTTCTCATGACCAAACAACTCGCTTTCAAGAAGGGAGTCACTCAAGGCGGCACAATTAACCTTAATGTATGCACCTTGTGCTCTTCTGCTGCTGTGGTGGATAAGATAAGAGAGCAATTCTTTGCCTGTTCCACTTTCGCCACTTATTAAAACCGGCGCTGACGTTGGAGCTACTCTTTTAGCCAAATTAACGGTCTGAACCATCTCTGCATTTCTGCCCACAATTCGATACAGACAGTTGGTGCCCTCGTAGGCAGAAGCTATCGTTGAGACGCCGTGGTTGGGCAGGAAAGTATCCAGTAATCCCTCAATTCGTGCGCGCGCGAGCGGCTTGACGAGGAAATCATAAGAGCCGAGGCGGACGGCCTTAACTGCCGTCTCAATCAGTTCGTATCCTGTCTGTGGTTCTTGGGCTTTTGCTTTTTGCCTTTCACCGTCTGCTATCATAACGACCGGCAGCTCCGGCGAATTTGCCCTGATTTTCCGAAGCAATTCGAAACCATCCTGCGTCCGGCCCTGCCTTGTGGCCGATGGGCTTATCCTGTCACTGGTAAATACGAGGTCGCAACTTCCCTTCTCAAGGAAGTCGATGGCATCTTTTATATCACCGGCCAAGTGACCCCGAATCCCCTTTTGAGCTAAAATTTCAAGCATAAATCGAGCCAGTTCGGTGTCGTTATCAACTATCAAGACATTCGCAATATCTTCGGGGTCTCCAAACGCACCCGTCATTGCCGGAAGTGGCAATGCCGGGCTGCCGGGTGTGCAGGACCGTCCCTGCCCCTGCTTCCGCAGGGGTAAACCTGCCGGCGCCAAAGCTGGAATCAGGGATTGTCTTTGTGCGTCCGGAGCACTGTGCCGGCCTCGGTTTAAGTTTTTTACTGTGTTGTTACTCACTTCAAAGATACTCCACTTTCCACCGCCTGCACCTGTGAAAATCAGGTACAGCCAGGAAACCGCTGGCAGTCCCGATTTTCTACAATCGAGATTCGACAATCAACGTCCGGGGTTTGTCTTTCTGCTGCCAATCAATTAATCCTTCTCTTGCTTTGGCCAGGTCGACCCAGGGCGAATCGGAATATTCTGTTATTAGTAGTCCGTACATTTTCTTTGCCGTTGGCGGGTCATCAACTCTCAGGCAATTACCTATCTGGAATAAAATCCAGGCCCTATCCTGGTCGGAGCCGGCCTTGTCCGAGCTTTTTCGTTTAAGAGCTTCCTGATAAAATACCGCTGCTTCTTTCAGACGTCCGCTGGAGTACAAAACCTCGCCCAACGCAAAAGGATTGTCCGACCGGTCAGGATGTTGTCCCAGTTCGTCTACTAACTGCAATGTTCGGTCGGTTAACCCGCCCCTATTTTTAGCATTGGCGTTCGACTCAAAGTAGGTGCGGGGTTCTTTGTCTTCTGTGTGGGATGAAGTTTCATTTGGTTCCACTGTTTGTACGGGCGGTTCGCGAACCGCCCCTACGATAATAACAGGTTCGACAGTTTTCTTCGGCTCCGCAAACTCGACAGAGCGAATTTGTTCGATTATTCGCTTGAGCGCGACTTTGCTTTTCCTGTCCTTTTCGCCTTCATAAGCACTAATCCCGGCCCGCCACAATTGACGTCCGAGGTGATTACTTTGGCTGGCCGGAATAGTAAAACCTTTGTGCGTCAGTTTCTGATTAACGCCGGTAGTAGAACTTTCAGCATCGACGTTACTGATTTGTAGGGCTTCGACTGAGCTCAGCCGAATGTCCCGTTCCTGCCGGGTTGAACGAGACTTAACAGGCTGCATCTGACGAACAGTTGGAATATTCACATCAAATAGAGTCTCCGTTAAATAAGGCACTAAAGAATTAGTTGGGTCAAGCTGTTCCGATGATATTTGAGCATCGACAAGCGATGTTAAGAAACACAAAGATAAAAACGAAAAAGAAAGGGAACAAAAGGTGTTAAGCAATGCTCGATTCCCGATGCTTGAGTTTAGCTCTACGTTTTTGGTTTTTGTCTTCATTGTCGCAGGCTTCCTGTTCTATAGGTTCCTATTGAGGTTGGGGGGGCGATTGGTCTGTGGCGGCCGGTTTGTCAAACGTTCCTTCTTCGTTTTGGGCTTTGTCCTTATTCCACCTGCCCAAAAGAGCCAATGTCGCCCTGTCATAATTTTTCTGCCGATTATAGGCTTCCGCCAGGATGTTTAATACCTTTTGCTTTATCAGTGCCGATGGGCCCAAATCCAGGAGCTGCGAGCAAATGGAGATGGTTTGAGCAGTTTGGCCAAGCTTCAAACAAACATCAGCCAATTCGAGAGCGATCTCGTGCGCCAAAGACCCCGGTTCAACGAGGACAAGGATTTCGGCCAGGTCTCCGCGGGCAAGTCCCAGATTCCCTTCAGCGATGGAGCATTTAGCTAATGCGAAAGAAATTCGCCCCTTTACCTGTGGGTCGCGAACATATTGCGCCTTGTCACCAATCACGGCCATAGCTTCTTCAACCAGGCCCATAGTCCGAAGGACTTTGCTCTTGAGCAGCAATATCTCGATAGAATCCTTCGACGAGAACCGGCGGGAAGGTACGTTTTCTAACAATGTAAGCGCCTCGATAAATTGCTCCTGCTGTATTTGAGCTTCGACTAAAGCCGAGATGGCCTCTATGTATTCTTCTCCTGTCAACTGCCCTGCCGGTCCGCTGAGGGAGTATTGAAAGGCCTCGCAGGCTTGTTTGGTCTTTGTTAGAGCCAGGTAGCTTTTACCTAACAGAAAGTATGCCGAATACAAGTTTCTGTCAGGGTGGTCTATGGCGAGATTGATGTATCGAGTCAGCCATTTGGCCGCGGATTCATAGTCTTTTTCCTCGTAGAAGCATCCTGCCGCCCCGAAGGCAGAGTCAGCCTGTGATTCGAGAGACAGACCAAGGTGGTAAACTTTGGAATAGAGTCGTTGGGCTTCATTCAAAAGTCCGGCTTTCATCGTGGCATCCGCAAGATAAAGACAGGCCTGGCCGGAAAGCTCGCTGTCAGGATACTGCTCGACAAGCTGCTTCAAATCCTCCCTGGCACCTGAATAATCACGAAGATTAGTTTTGAGCTTGCTCGAATGTAACAAAGCAAACGGCGCCACCGATGACAGCTCGTAGCGATTGGCCACTAATCTGAATTCGGCAATGGCATCGCTGGCTCGGTCTATCCGGGCCTGCAGAAGCCCCAGAGCAAAACGAGCATTGGGGACACGTTTGTTACTATGGAACACGGATAAATATCTTTTCCACAGCGAAATAGCCTCCTCGGTAAGCAAAGAAATGTGTTCTGATAATGAGGAATAATCGGCCGGATTGAAAATATTTACGCTCCCCATCTGCTCCTGCCGGGCCAACAATCCAACGTGCCCGCAGGCGGCTGTGATAAATTGCTGCGTCGTTACTTCGGGCAGATACAAACTCACCGGCCTTTTGCGGATGGCATCTTTTGCTGTTTCCGTGTCCGCCGCCTCGCCCCGCCCCTCGTACAACTGGTTTTCGAACGAGCGCGCCAACGAGGGGCGGGACTCGCAGAAATCCCAGGTAATATTAAGGCCGGCATTGGCGGCAAATCTCGCCAGCAGCTCGTCAATCGCCGCCCCGTGGCAAACAACAGACCAGCGAGATAAGGCGCCTTTGTGCTCGATGTTTTCAATTTGCGGGCCCAGCAGGCCGCGGCGCAACTGTTCTGAGCCGGAATTCAAAAGCGAACGCAACTGCGCCTCATTTAGGTTTGTGAAAGGGTCGGTTTCCGCAACGGTGCTCCACAACCGGCCGGGAAGGTCTTTGTCGGCATCGCAGAGTGAAAGGATATGCCTGGTCATCGACTCAGCAACGAGGAATTGAAAATCCGGCAGCAGCGACGAAGCCCAGGCTTCGTCGAAATCCACCGCATCCATTAAGACAATTGTCTGATAGGCTCTGGTTCGTACTTTTAAGTATTGCTCTCTCTGCAGTTCAATAAAGGCCAGGTGATAATTTGCCAGCACCCTGACAACAGGTGACGGACTTCGTAAAAGAGTCCTGAATAAATTATTTGCCTGGTCGGCATTACCGGCCTTTTTGATACACAGAGCCATTTTTAGCTGAAGAAAATCTCTGAGCAATTCCCCTTCGGCAGTGTCCGGAAGGCTTTGGCGAAGCTGCTCATAGGCGGTATAAGCCTGCTCGTAATCTTTCTGCAGATAGAAATCTCGCGCAACTTTGAGAGACAGAGCTTTTGTTGACGGAAACAAAGATTTTGGTTTTTGTATTTGCTCCGGGCCTATCTGCGTGGAATCCGTGTCCGGCGGTTTAGTGGAGGGTGCCTGTTTAGCGATACGTAGATGGTACCAGTCGGTGAGAAACGATAAACGAGGTTTCAACAACGTGTATAACAATGTTAGGGCAACGACGGCAATACCTGCAGCAAGGAGCTTCTGTAGTCTCGAAAAACGTTTTCGCCGAATCGGCACCTGCGGTGGTTCGCTTAGCTCGCTTATCTCACTTAGGTCAATCTCGGGGGGCGGGGGTTGGGTTTGCGTCGCATCGGTTTGGGGCCAGCCCTGGCCGGCAAGACGTCTATAGAACTCTTCGTCTCCGGCAAATACTTCACGCTCCAAGAGTCCTTCGTGGACCTCATCTGCAAATAATTCACTGTCCGATGGTCCCGAGTTCCCGGCATTCTCTTCGAGAATATCTTGTCGGTTCTCTATCGCCATAATGTCCAACTCTGCCCCGCACCTACTTTGAGAATCTACCATCGAATAACATCCAATGCACGGTTTGTAATCCTACAAACGGTTACCAATCGACCACCAATGCTCAAAGTAGGTGCGGGGCGCATTTCATAACCTCTTGTATGAATAGCAATAATTGTGCCAGGTTGGCTACCGACGCCTGCCCAGGTGCGTTTAGGAGCCTTTTGACCGGTAAATCGACTTATCGTGCCACATCAGGCTGTGCGCACCGCAAAGGAATGTCAGGATTTTAGACGAGCCGATAGATTTTCTGACAGAAACCGGCTCGTGCTTCCAAAGAAGCGCCATCCCCAAGGACATTCGGCAAAGCTCAGTCGAAGCCCTGCGATTGAGGCTGCCACGCGCCTATGGCGGACCGGGGAATTTGTGTGGGATTAAAAATTAGCAGGCACCATTCTGTCAGGGCAGCCCAAATCCTTGATTATCAAGAAGTTACGTGCTGAGGAAAGGATGGCAATGAGACTTCATTTCGCGTTTCTCCTGCCTGTACCTGCGGTTGCGCAGGCACAGTGTGGTCGCCCGCGAGTAGCGAGCCTTTTTCGATATTGTACTGCTTGACCTTGGCATAGAGAGTTGCCCTGGTTATGCCGAGAAGGGCAGCGGCCCTTGTCTTTTGCCAGCCTGTTTCCTGCAAAGCCCTGGCAATAAGCTCCCTTTCGGCCTTTTCCAGTGAAAAATCCTTGATGTAACCAGTTGCTAAGCTCGCTGACTCACCGCACTCGGCCGGGTCAATTATAATGCTGCTCAGGCCAATTTTGTCCGTTGTTTCCAGCAGCATCGCCCTGTCAATAACATTACAGAGTTCACGGACATTGCCGGGCCAATCGTGTTTCATCAAAGCTTCGACAGCTAAATTGGTCAGAGAGGTTATTCTTTCGCTTTTTTCCGGACAAATAGTCGATGTCTTGAGGAAATATTCGGCCAGCAGTGGAATATCCTTTTTTCGGTCAGGCGATTTCAGAGGCACAATAATAACAGGGCAGATGTTGAGACGATAATACAGGTCCCGCCGGAAGCGATGAGCTTTAGTCTCCCTATATAGATTGCGATTGCTCGATGCTATTATCGTAGCGTTGCAGGTGATATTTTTGACGCCGCCGACCCTTCTGAAAGTTTTTTCCTGAAGCACTCTGAGCAGCTTACTCTGCAGGTCCATCGGCATTTCACTAATTTCGTCAAGGAACATTGTGCCGGCCCCAGCGAGTTCTAAAAGCCCTATTTTCTCGCGGTCGGCGCCGGTGAAAGAGCCCTTTTCATGGCCAAAAAGCTCGCTTTCGAGCAGATTTGCGGTCAGGGTCGCACAATTGACAGGTACAAAAGGCTCTTTCGGATGCCTGAGCGTGTGGACTGCCTTTGCTGCCAGCTCTTTGCCGGTGCCGGTTTCGCCGACTATCAAAACCGGATTGCACCGGCTGGCAGCGACGAGTCTAATCATCCCAAGGGTTTTGATGAATGCTCTGCTCCGGCCGACCATAAAAATGGAGGCAGCAAAGTCATCAGCAAAAAAAACGCTCGCATTTTTTTCAAAATCAACGGCCTTTGTTTCATTTTTGACCCGGCTTACAATTTCCTCCAGCCGGATGTAATCCCGACTTCCCTGCAGATAGTCATAGGCACCTGTCCGCTTGAACTCTACAGAGAGGTCGCTGTCTTCTTCGTCGTTACCAACTGCTACGATGGGTGGAATATCTATCGAATTTTTAGAGGCCACATCGTGGAATTCGTGTATATGAGCCGGCGTGAACCTATGGTCAAAAAGAATCAAATTCGGACTGACTGTGTCGACGATATCCAGGGCCTCGGCCGGGTCATCAGCCACAAATATTTCCTGGCCCACCTGCTGCGCTAATTGTTTGACCTGCGCTTCCCTGCTTATAACAACAATCCTGCGTAGACTCATCTTGTTACAAAACCATAAGCTTTATCCCCCCTCATACAGACATTTCTGCTTCACAGATACCGTATACCCCATACCTATAGGCCGACAGACAACTAAATCGACAGTTAAGCAGAAACAACTTTAATTTTTTATGGGACCGGCCAATAATGTCCCCGATTTGTCAGGGCCAAAAAGGCATCGATGTTATGTGACAATCTTATCGGACACTTTATGAAAACAAAAAGGCGAAAACAAAAAGCTAAACTTACAGCGAGGCGGTGTTGTTTCTTATAGGACGTCTTAGTGTCACCTGTTAGTATATGGCAGACAATAAATACTTTCGGCACATTCTGCAGGTTAGAACCGGCAAAATTTTCCGGGTCAGAGGAAAATTTATCCTCTCAGAGAATTCTCAATAAACCTGAGTTCGACATGTACCCAATTTTCTCAGTTCACCTAATCCTTTATGCAGCAAGGAGATATGTGCCACAGAGCCAGGTCTGATTTTAATGTGGCATACCAATTGCTCCTCATAAGTCAGGTACGTGTGTCGGTACAGCATTGAGCAGCGTCTTTGAAAAAAAATTTGTTTAACTATTTATTGAAGGCCGAAATTATGCCAGCATCACCAATAGTATCAGCAACTGACATCCAGATGGATTATATGAAGCTTCTCATAACGCAACTTCAAAACCAGGACCCGCTGGAACCTTTGAACAACAACGAAATGGCTTCCCAACTGGCGCAATTCTCACAGCTTCAGCAGCTCGAATCAATGAACTCCAACTTTTCAGAAGTTCTTGAGATTAGCAACCGCGAGCTTACCAATTCGCTCCGCAGCTATGCCAATTCACTAATAGGTCAGAAGGTTACATTTTTCACACAAGATACAGAGACGGGCGACCTGGTTCAGAAGGAAGGGCAAGTTAATGAAGTGTACAATGAACCTAATACGGGAGAGAGTCTTTTGAGGGTAACGGCCGGTGTGCAGGAATATTCGCTTAGTTTAGACGCCGTAATATCGGTAAGAAACTAAAATCAGTTGAGATTTTAAGAACAAGGTATAAGGAGACAGAAAGTTGAGTTTTGAATTACCAGGGCGAATTACGGGATTGCAGGCCCATCAAAAGACGCCGGATATCCCGCACCAATTGTCTTCCGGCGAGACAACAAAATCCCCGCCAGGATTGGAACGGCCATCTTCAGGTCAATTGGTGCGGGACAAGCCGGCCAATGTCAATTCGACCGCTTCTGAGTCCGACAGAATTACTTTCTCGGAACTGCTGAGCAACACGATTGAAAAAATGTCACAGCCGACGCCTGATAACTCGCAAGGCAATATCATACATACAGGCAATCCTCTCGACCTGGCAATAGATGGAGTTGGCTATTTCGTATTGAGTGACGGGCAACAAAACATTTATACCCGTTCAGGAGCGTTCGCAGTCGATGCGAACTCGAATTTGATTGACCCTGTCACGGGCTCTTGCCTCCAGCGCATCGGTTCGGAAGGCGAAAGTAATGGTTTTCAGACTCCCGGTGATAGTAATGTTCGTATCCCCTACAATGCTTCGATGCCGGCAAATAAGACATCGGCAATACAAGTATCGGGTAATCTAAGTGGCGATGCGACGCTTGCCGACGGACCACAAATACAACAGATAACCTCGAATATGGCTTATACTACCAATGGCGGCACAGTCGCCACGACGGCAACAGAAATTGGCCGGCTTGACCAATTTAGCGGTGGTCCAGGCACAGATGGCGAGCTCGCGGCCGGCGAGTCAGGAACACTTACTATTTCCGGTTATAATCCCGACGGTACTGCATTTAGCAGCGGCCAGACGTTTACCTTCAATCCAACCACTACGCTCGGTGAGGTTATCCGCCACCTAAATAACAATGTTCTCAGCGGTGCAGCCGCTTCTCTGGTCAACGGCAAAATCCAAATAACAGACGCTTGCCGCGGCTACAGCAGAACAGACATAAGATTGTCTACCTCAGGGAACGGTTCGCTGACAACGCCGGGCTATTTTGAAATATCGACCGTCGGCGGCAAAGAAGTCAAAAACGTCGGCATCACGATTTACGACTCTCAAGGCGGTAAACACGTTCTCTCCGGCGCATTTGTTAGAACGAATACGCCCAATACATGGGACATGGTGCTTAGCTCGGTCAGCGGCAATGTCCGTGAGACACGGCTGGCAGATCGGCGTATCGAAAACATAAGTTTTAATGCAAGTGACGGTTCTTACGCCGGTTTAAGCGGCCCGGATTTGCCCCAATTTGTAATAACGTTTGTAGATGATACGGCAAAGCCCCAAACCATCGAGATACAAATGGGTACCGTGGGCAAGCTGGACGGCCTGACACAATTCAATGGAAGCTCCACCGCAGCAGCAAGCGAACAGGATGGATATGAAGCAGGCAGACTTTCAACCGTTTCGGTTAATAAAGAAGGTATAATTAGCGGCGCTTTCACCAACGGCATCAAGAAGAACATCGCCACCTTGCAGGCAGCATTATTTGAAAATACATCCGGTCTGAAAAATATTGGCAGTGGATATTTCATTCCTTCAGACAGCTCCGGCCAGGCGGCTGCCGGCACTATGACCGGCGCAGCCGGCACTATTCACGGGGGGGCATTGCAAAAATCCAACGCCGATGTGGCAACAGAGTTCGTTAATATGCTTGGCGCACAGAACGGTTTCCAGGCCAATGCGAGGACCATCAGGGCCGCCAATGAAATACTACACGAACTGAGCAATCTTATTAGATAGTCCCGCTTCTTGCTTCGGCAAAAAGTAGGCGGGACGGACGCCATTTTAAGATGATAACAGGACGAATAATAACCGAATCTTTAAACACCATTATCCTGGCGCCCTTGCTTTGGCACGAAAGCAGCGGACTGGCCCTTACACCCGAACAACGGTGGAAGGCCGCAAGCGAACCCTTCAGCACGAGCTTTATAGTTGAGCATTGGTTTATGCTAACTTCGGTTGCCGCCCTAATCACATTAACCGTGCTGTTTATAGTGGTCAGCCGCCATAGTATCATTCAGGAACGCAGAAGAGGCAGTCTGCTTTTTGTTGAGTATGCTGATAAAAGCGGCCTGAGCGAACGCGAACGTCAGTTTCTGCTGGATATAGCCACTAAAGCAGGCCTGAAGCAAAGCGAGGCAATTTTCACCATGGGCAGCGCTTTTGAACGGGGAGCCGCCGTAATGATAAAAGAGAGCGTCGACAAAAAGCAAACAGCCCGGCAAATCGAGCGGTTGAGAATCGAGCTGTCTTTCCTGCGTGAAAAGCTTGGCTTCCAAAAACGACCTCCGGACTCAATAGGCTCGTCAACGAAACCTAAGAAATTGAGCAGCCGGCAAATTCCCATAGGTAAGAAAATTCATATAACACGCGGAGCGGAACAGGCTTCAGGCAGTATGGAGGCTGCTGTAATAGAAAATAACGAGAGAGAACTGGTGGTTAAATTGGTAGAGTCGATAAAAATCATCTTCGGCGAGATTTGGCGTGTTCATTATTATTTCGGCGTGTCGATTTGGGAGTTTGATACTTCGGTGATTAGCTGCAACGGTGACATATTGGTCTTAAATCACAGTGATGACCTGCGTTTCGTTAATCGTCGGCGCTTCTTGCGTGTTCCGGTAAACAAACCAGCCTTTATCGCACACTTTCCATTCACAAGAACGCACGCCGCAGACGGTCACAAAAGTATGAAGAGCTTCCGAATGTACCGAAGTTCGGCAAGCGCCGCCGGCAGCGTTTGGGCGCCGCCGGAATTTATACCTGCGGTCGTTACCGAGCTCGCCGGTCCCGGCCTGCGTATAGAGGCCCCACTGAAAGTAGAAATGGGCGACAGAGTGTTGGTAGTCCTCAGGCTGGATGAAGAAGAGAACCGGGCTTCGGCCCCGGAGCCTGAGGGAGACAGACCATCAACATTAAAAATAGTAGAAGATATCGGCGAGGTCAGACACACGAAAATCATACCAAGCGGTTTTTCGATAGCGGTTGAATTGACAGGCTTAAGCGACTCAGACGTTAACGAGCTGATTCGCGCTACCAACGCAGCTTCTCTAAGGGCCAGGATTGAAAGTCAAGATGTTGGTGTTTTGGAAAACGCTGCGGAGCCTGTGGCTGTGCAAGGAGCTCAAAATGGCTGAGATTACAACCCAGGTTAGTACAACCATTGACGCGCTGACGCGGGAATTTGATATAATCGCGCACAATCTGGCCAACGTCAGCACGGTCGGATACAAGCGTAGATGCAACGCTTTTTCAAAATCCCTCGAGGCACAAGGGACGGGGGTGCAAACTTATTCTCCCGGCAGTATTGACCTGGAGTCGGTATTTGATTTTTCTCAGGGCAGTATTGTAGAGACAGGCCGGCCGCTGGACTTTGCGCTGTATGGCAAAGGTTTCTTTGTGATAGAGACACCCGAAGGTCCGCTTTATACCCGCAACGGCGTATTCGGCGCGAATCAAAATGGGCAAATAGTGGATTCAGTGGGAAGGATTGTATCAGGCGAAGCAGGGGCAATCACGATACCGGGCGGTGTGGCTCCGGCGCAACTGAATGTCGCAAGCGACGGCAACATCAAATCCGGCGGTATAGACGGTATAACCATAGGAAAATTCAGACTCGTTGATTTCCCAGACAACGAAGACACACTTGTACCGGTCGGCGATAACTGCTACCAGATGCCGGAGCAGGATATAACAGCAGTTGCAGCCGAAAATATAGTTGTAAAACAAGGCTACCAGGAGGCATCCAACGTTAAGATGATAGACGAATTAGTGGACATGATGATGGTATCCAGACTCTACGAAGCGAATATGAAGTTCGTCACAGCGCAGGCCGAAGCCACCGACAGTATTATGAGTGTAGCTATGGCTTAAAGAAACAAGGTGCACTTTTGAATTTGTAAACCATTAAAATTAGGAGAAAAAAATTATGTTAAGAGCATTTTCCACTGCGGCAACGGGTATGAGCGCCCAGCAGAGGATGGTTGATGTAATCGCCAATAATCTTGCCAACATTAACACGACCGGTTTCAAGCGAAGCCAGATTAATTTTGGTGATTTGCTCTACATCACACTGCAGGAACCAGGCACGGAAGTGTCATCGGGCATAAATTCTCCCGGTGGCATTGAAATAGGCAGTGGTGTCCGCACCATATCTACAATAAAAGTGCATACCGCCGGCGAGCTTCAGAATACCGGACGAAATCTTGATATTGCTATTACGGGCGAGGGCCTCCTTCAGGTAATTTTGCCAAACGGCGATAAAAGGTATACCCGCGACGGTTCACTGCAATTGAATGCCAACGGGGAGTTAGTTACTAACACCGGATACTCCTTAGAGCCGGCGATTACTGTTCCAGCAGACGCTACCTCTGTAAGTATCGAAAAAGACGGAGGTGTTAATATTACCGATTCCGGGGGAACGCAATCAGTTGTAGGTACTCTTCAATTGGCCCGATTTCCTAATCCGTCGGGTCTTGCGAGTGAAGGAGATAATCTGCTGTCAGAGACCCCCGCAAGCGGCACCCCTACAACCGGCACTGCAGGAGATGCAGGTTTCGGCACTATTCAATCGAGATTTCTGGAAAAAGCCAATGTCCAGATGGTAACTGAACTGGTCAACCTTATAACCGCCCAGCGAGCATACGAAATAAACTCGCGTACAATAAAGGCAGGCGACGATATGCTTCGAACGGCAAATGAAATTGTCAGATAAGGAACCATTATGAACAGAAGAAAAAGCACAAGAGCAAAAAAGCATAAGAACGTTAGGATATTTGTAACCTGTGTGCTTATGACCGTAGGGGCAGGCCTGCGTGTCTGCCCTGGGCAGCCACACGGGGCTGCCCCTACAAAGGATTTTACTCTACAGCTTTACCTGCTGAGAGAGGTCGAAATCGGCGACGATACTATCAGGCTGGGTCAAGTCAGCATAATACGCGGCAATCCAGCAGAAGGAAAGGGCAACCACACGGGGTTGCACCTACTTTTAGCCAGGGCAAGCAAAATTGCCTTGGGTCGGATTTCATTGCCGGGCCAGGAAATAGTCATCGACAGGCCAATGGTCCTGAGCAGATTGGCCTGCAACGGAATCCCGGCGTCAAAAGTAACATTAACGGGTGCGGAAAAAATAACGGTAAAGCGAAAGCATCAAATTATCAAAAGCGGTGAACTCGTTGAGCTGGCGAGCGCGTTTCTGAAAAAAAATCCACCTCACCGTTCGGTTTGCCAATGGGAGCCAATACGGACACCGAAAGATTTGACCATATCCGAAGAAGGCAAAGATATAAAATTGTCCCCTCGTTCGGTCAAAAGCATCGCAAGAAACCAGGCTAAGGTCCGGATTGCCGTGATGCAGAACGGCAAACAAACAGGGGAGCGTGAAGTAACTTTCCGCTTAAAATACAATTGTCGCAGAGCAGTGGCTCTGGTTGATATTCCCACAGGTGCGGTCATCAGCTCTAATAATGTCGAGATAGAAAGCAGCGTATCAAACCAGCCTCAGCCTGCTAATTGGAAGCCGCCTTATGGCCTTATCACCAAACGCCGGGTGCCTGCAAAGACCGTGCTTGGGCCGCATATGTTTGGCCCCGCCAAGCCGGCAGTTATTGTCGGGCGAAATCAGAATGTTGTTATGCGAATTAAAAGACCGCTGCTTCTGGTTACGGCCATCGGAAAAGCTATGCAAGAGGGGCGAACCGGTGAATATATAAAAGTGCGAAACCTGAACTCACAACGAATAATCTTAGTCAGGGTCAATGAAGACGGGACAGTGGAACCGGTCATCTGAAAGGAGAAAAAATGGACAATAGAACAAGCTTGGTATTTATCTTAACGGTTTTTTTGCTCTGCCCGGCCCTGCCAATGGCTGACTCACAAGCGGATTCTATCTGGGCCAAAAGAGACAAGGTTATGGGGGATTTATACGCCGACGATGTGGCCCGTAACATAGGCGATGTCCTGACAATTATGATTAGTGAAGACAGCAAGGTAGATAACAAAGCAAAAAGAGATTTGAAAAAGGAGGTTGACAAATCAACCACCTTTAATGGAGAGCTTGGTATAACAACACCAAATAATAATCTTCTACCGCGTATCCCCGGTTTTACCATGGCGGCTGAATCCACGAATGAGCTGAAAAGCAAGGCTGACTTCAAAGACGAACGCAAGTTTATCGACCGGGTCACGGTGGTTGTTGTGGATATCCTGCCGAATCGCAACCTTGTGGTTATTGGAGCGCGCCGCCGTGATATTGCAGGCGACATACAAAACATTGAGGTAAGCGGCATAGTCAGGCCAAGCGATATTGCGTTTGATAACACAGTCAAGAGCGAACAGGTTGCAGACTTTCACATTGTAACCAAAAACACGGGTATCGCGGCACCATATACCAGGCCGGGCTGGCTCGGAAGAATATTCGATATTATCTGGCCGTTTTAACCCCGCACATACTTTGGAATTTAGAGGAAAGCTATGTTAAAAAAAGTATATCCAACACAAAATACAAAAAATCCGAAAAGTAGGTGCGGGATGAAATCTCGTCTAATACTTTTGCTTTTAATCCTGCTAAGTACGGTTGAAGTCGGACAATGCGAGCGAATCAAGGACATTGTTGATATTCAGGGGATTCGCAGCAACCCGCTCAGAGGTATCGGATTAGTTATTGGTCTGGCCGGAACCGGCGACGGAACATTGCTGTCGCGACAAATGCTGACGAATATACTAAGGGATTCGGGACTGGTTCTTAGGCCAACGGACTTGAAAAGCGGCAATATTGCCGTGGTTATGGTTACAGCAGAACTGGGACCTTTTGCCCGCGAAGGCTCACGAATTGACGTTGATGTCTCTGCTATAGGAGATGCTAAAAGCCTTCAGGGTGCGATGCTGTTGCCGACACCGTTAAAAGGTCTTGACGGCCAGGTTTATGCCGTGGCCCAGGGGGGAGTCTCGATTGGCGGCTGGACGGCAGCAGGAAAGAAGGCTTCCATCACAAAGAACCATCAGACGGTCGGGCGAATTCCCGACGGTGCAACAGTCGAAAAGGAAGAAATTGCCACATTTGTGGAATACATCGCAGGCCACAGGCTTATCACGCTTAATCTTAGAAACAGCGATTTTTCAACTGCAGAGCGAATCAGCAGGGCCATCAACGCAACTTTTCCAGACAGTGCAGTAGTAGTTGACGCCGGCACCATCAAAGTTAAAGTCCCCAATGAAATTAGACAGACGGGTATAGCAGGCTTTATCGACGATATTACAAAGCACGATGTCAAGGTAGATGTTCCCGCCGTAGTAGTTATTAACGAGCGTACCGGCACGATTGTGGTCGGGGAAAATGTGGGCATATCCGCAGTGGCGATTTCCCAGGGCAGCCTCGTTGTAAAAATCAAAGAAACCGAAGTTGTTTCCCAGCCCACCGCTCCTTTCTCCGACTCGGGAACAACAGAAAGAGTTCCCGAAACGATAATAGGAGTCGAAGAGAAAGAGGGACATCTGATTCCTGTACCCAGGACAGTAACCGTCTCTGAGCTGGCCCATACCCTCAACGCCATAGGGGCATCACCAACAGACCTGATAACGATATTTAACGCTTTGAAAAAGGCCGGCGCCCTTCAAGCCAGGCTCGTGATAATGTAGTCCGCTTGGGGACGCCTAACGGCGGAGTAATTTAATGGACAGCGCCAATTTGATATTAACCGAACCCGCATCACTTCCTGCGCTGCTGAGGAGTTTAGACCCCGCACCTACTTCGAGAGGCAATCATGTAGTAAACTTTGATATTAGTTCGGTTCGCGGGGATTTTTCCCAAAGTAGGTGCAGGGTAAAACAGAAAAAAGAACAAGCTGCCAAGGATTTTGAATCAGTTTTACTCGGTAAGCTGCTGGACGAAATGAAAAATTCCATCGGCGACTGGGGCTTTGAGGAAGATGGGGCTTCCAAACAGATTGAGGGAATATTCTGGCTGTACCTGGCCCGTCATCTGGCAAACAATGGCGGCCTGGGACTCTGGAAGGACATTTACCAAACTTTAACTAATCCGGACCAGACAGACAAAACGACGAAGTCGCTGGATAAGACCGTATGAAAACAACAGCAATCAAAATAGAAGAAAAAGTCGACGAGCTGCTGGTTATTCTCGACGAAGATATCGAGCATATACAGCAGAATCTATCGCGGCTAAACGAGCTGCGCAGCCTGGTTATCAAGCACGACGACGTCGCTCTGAGCAAATTACTCGAGCACATCCAGGCCGAGTCGGACAGAAACATTAGCCACGAATTAAAAAGGCATTCGGTACGAAAAGAATTGGCGAATGCCAGCGGGATTGATATCGAACAAATGACCCTGTCTACACTCGAAGCCAGCCTGCCAAAAGAAAAACAAGAACAGGTGGCCAGGAGGAAATCAAAACTAACATCATTGATTAAAGAGCTTAAGAAAGAACATTTGAGTACGGCGCTGCTTTTGTCAGACTGTGCCAGATTTAACAGAATGCTTTTGAAAAACGTCTTCAATCTTGGGAATACGGGAACAGTCTACTACGGTTCCAATGGTGCAGCCAGAGAGCAGCCTGATATGGCCTTTGTTAATCTGAAGTTTTGAACGAAATACTGTAAATGGGAAGGGTACGAGCAGTCCGTCATTGCCGGTACGGGCGGTTCGCGAACCGCCCCTACGGCAATGCCGGAAACGGAGTGCAAAAATGGATAGTTTCTCCATAGGTCTCAGCGGCTTTGAAGCGGCGCAGAAGGCCCTTGATACAATCGGCAACAATATTGCCAATGCGGCAACCGAGGGCTACCACCGCCAGAGAATAAATCTGACTCCAGCATACTCGTCGCAAGTTGGCTCGCTTCAAGTGGGGGGAGGCGTCGATGTTGCCGGCGTCACGAGAATGGTCGACCACTATTTGGAGCAGGAGCTGCTCCGACAGCAGTCGTCATTAGGCCAGGTCTCGCAGGAATTCTCTAAGCTGCGCACAGTCGAGAGTGCATTCAGAGAGCTTTCAGCCGGGGGCGGCTTGAGCACGGTTATAGACGATTTTTTCAACGCCTTACAAGACCTTAGCGCTCATCCAACAGAGATAATTTATCAAAGCCAGGCTGTAACCGCAGCAGAAACTTTAACTTATCGATTCAGAACATTAGGTGAATTTCTGACCACCCTGGAAACCCAGATTAGGTTGGAAGCTGAAAATACCGTCGAGCAGATTAATTTGCTGATAAACAGAATAGCAGAGCTAAATGGTGACATAGGAAAGATAGAAATAACCGGGGGGCAGGCCAACAACTTATGTGACCAAAGGGACCAGAGCATAACAGAACTGTCTGAATTGATTAATATCGAGACTCAGAACAAAGAATATGGTGTGGTTGATGTCAGTGCTGCGGAAATACCCATGGTAACAAGCACCTCTGCCAGCGGATTTGATGTGGGTTTAAATGAAGATGGCGGGCTGGGTATTTCCATCGCAGGGCTGACCGATTATAATATAGCCGTCGAGGGCGGCGAGCTCGGCGGATTATTGTCGCTAAGAAACACACTTGTCTCTGATGTTCACGACGACCTGAACGATTTAGCAAGCGCGATAATCCAACAGATAAATCAATACCATGTGCAGGGAGCAGGTTCGGAAGGCTCGTTTACCCAACTTGCCGGCTGGGCGAATACAAGTGGAGATTTGTCCGATTTCAGTACGGTATCCGCCGGCTATGTGAACATCAGGGTCACCAATACCAGCAGTGGTGCGGCGGTGCGGACTGCGATTCCCGTCTTACAGGATGCTTCGTCTGATACATTGGCCGAGATAGCCGGCTTTATTGATGGGGCCGGTGTTGCCAATGTGAGCGCTACCGTAAATTCTTCGAACCAGTTGACCATCACAGCCGACGCGGGCTATAAATTCGATTTTCTCCCCTGTGTCTTATCTGCACCTACGGACAGTACTCTTACCGGGGCATCGCCGCCAACTATATCGGTATCCGGAATTTACACTGGCACAGCTAACGACACTTTCTCCTTTACGGTATCAGGAGCCGGTTCGGTAGGCAACGGCAGCCTGACGCTTGAAGTGAAGGACGACAGCGGTGCCGGAGATGTGATTGCCACTCTTAACATTGGTTCCGGTTATGACGCCACGCCGCTCGATATCGGCAACGGGATTAAAATATCTCTCAGCACCGGCGGTGATTTCGGTGCAGGGGACAACTTCGATGTCGATGCGTTCGCAGACACCGATACTGCAGAACTGCTTTCAGCGGTTGGAATCAACACGTTTTTTTCCGGCAGCAGCGCTTCTGATATAGCAGTTTGCCCGCGTTTATCCGCTACACCCGGGCGAATAGCGACATCTTTAGGGCCGGATTGTACCGATAACGCCAATGCCTTGCGAATGGCAGGCTTGAAGGACCAGGCGCTAAGCAGTCTGAACAGTCTGACACCCGGAGAGTTTTATCGCCGGCTGGTTTCAAACACAGGCCAACAAATTTCCATTAAACAAATACGAGAGGACAACATCGAGCTTATAATCCAAAACCTTGCCAATCAGAAAAGCGACATAAGCGACGTCAACATCAACGAGGAAGCAGCCCAAATGTTGGTCTTCGAACAAATGTACCACGCAATGGCGAAATATATGAGCGCAGTTCAGTCCACGATATCAAACCTTATGGACATAATGTAAAGAGCAGGATTTGATTGAGAGGTTTCAATGAGCGGAACATTAGGCAATACTTATAATAATATTAGCTTTGCACTGAATTTGCACTCCGAGGTAATGGCCCGCCTGCAGGAACAAGTATCTACCGGCGCCCGGATAAATCGAGCCTCTGACAGCCCATCTGCGGCATACCGGATTTTAGGGCTGAACTCCGAGGAAAGATTACTGGATAATTACATAGAAAACCTTTCGGATGTCATCAGCACTGTGGAGCTTTCCTCGAACATAATTGCGGATATGTTATCAGGGTTAACAGGTTCTCAGGGTGTGAAAACACGTCTAACTCAAATTACCAGCGGCACCTACAGCGCAGAGGGCAGAAAAAATACCGCAGAGGGAATCGACGAACAATTGGAGCAGATGCTTATGCTGGCCAATACCAAACGTATAGGCCAATACCTGTTTGGCGGCAGTAATACGAGCTCTGCACCCTATGTAGCAACACGTGATGGTAATGGAAAAATCACCAAAGTAACTTACAACGGCAGCCTTGTGGGCCGAGATATAGAGGTGGCTCCAGGTGTAGAATCATCAGCTCTTTATGTAGGCGATAATATCTTTCGCTCGAATGACCGCGGTACTCCGCAATTTATTCTCGGCAATACCGGCGTTACAGCCGGCACAGGGACATCGAGTGTTACGGGTTTTACCTGGCTGACCGTGGCCGACGCCGTTAACGAGAAGCAAACCATTACAATCACGGGAGGGCCGCCTACGTCCGGCCAAATTAACATAGCTTTTGGCGCCGCCGATGTTGAAGTTGACTTTGATGCCGATGCCGCAACCGTTCAGGCTGCACTGGAAGGTTTGGGCACCATCGGAGCAGGCAACGTAAGCTGCAGCGGTACTTCTTTTACCGACACCGATGGCATTACCATTGAATTTACCGGTGCACTGGAACTAACCAATGTCGAAGAGATGGTAGTTAGTAACAGTATAATTGATCCGTTAGATGCCGGAGCGCCGGCGATTTCAACAGACACCGATGGAGGCAAGCAACTTTCCATTGACGGCGGAACTGCCGTTGGTATTCCCATCGGCGATAAGACCAACGTGGCTATAACAAATCCCGACGGACAAGTCCTGTATGTTAACGCCGCAGGAATAATCAATGTCGGTGTTGAGCTGGTAGCGGTACCCGGGACTCATGATATATTCAACACACTTATTACTATTCGGGACCTGCTGAAAAATGAAAAAGGACATACCGATGTTCAATCACGGGAACTGCTGAATAATTCATTTGACTCTCTGAACGAGCTATCTAACCTTTTAGCTCAAACTCAAGCTACCGTAGGGTCAAGAATAAACTTTCTGGACACTCTCGAGGACAATCTAACGAATATGAAGTACAACACTGAGGACGAAACGACACGCCTGGAGGAAGCCGATATCGCCCAACTTGCGATTGACCTCTCTCGCCGTGAGGTCCTGTACCAAATGTCGTTGGCGATGGCTGCAAAACTTATGTCTATGTCCCTGCTGGATTTCCTCTGACCGACGTCAGGGGCAATCCTCCCTGGTTGACCTGGGCAGGCACGCAGGCCTGCCCCTGCGGGTCTGATGGCTCCTGAGAACAACGGTTAAAAAACAAAGGATGATTCTTAGGAAGACAAATATGTTTGATATTCATACAAATTGTGCGTCTGGAACCGCAGAATTTCCCGTGGATATCCGTCTTTTGGTTAACGGCACGGGATTTGCACGATGATTACTATATGGCTATTAGGCCAGAGGTGTATAAATATATCCTGGGGCTCCAACCACAAAATAGTGGGTTTGAGAGCCGCATAAATATGGAGCAAAGCAGATGACAGTGGCAACGAAATCGAATCCTTACCAGAGGAGTTTGGAATTAGCCGAAGACGGCGATTATCCGGAAGCTCTCGCTCGTGCTCAAGAACATCTTCGTACAGAACCGGAGGATGTGCAGGCGCTGAACGACGCAGGAGCAATTCTGTATTGCCTGGGCCGCCCCGATGAAGCCATCGACCATTTTGTCAAAGCCAGGAGTTTGCAGGGCGGCTCCGCCGAGATATTGCGGAACCTGGTAGAAGCATATCTTGCAGTCGGCCGAGCAAACGAAGTTATACAGCTTTTTGATGATATGGAGCAGATGGGCATATTGAAAACGGACATACTTAACAGAATCGGCAACCTACTACTGGATCAGGATAATAAGGGCGGCGCCATCGAAATTCTGCAAAAGTCACTCCAAATCGCGCCCGAACAGAAAATCCTCGAACCGATGATAGAAGTAATCCGTTCTAAAATGCCGAAGGTGGCTTTTTTCTGCGGCGGCGATGGAGAGGCTCTTAACGAAATTACCAAATTTATAAAACGGCGCTTTGAAGTACACCTTTTTGAGAAACAGACAGAAAAAGAACTGTATGAATCGATGAAGTCCAGCGACATCTGCTGGTTTGAGCAGTGTGCCAATCTCGCGGTAACAGCCTCGAAGCTGCCGAAAGTTTGCAAAATCATTTACAGACTGCAGCACCACGAAGCCTATAAGCAGTGGCCCAAAGAAATTAACTGGGCCAATATCGACGTCCTTGTTTGTACGGGCGGTTCGCGAACCGCCCCTACTGGCAACAGCTTTTTCAGGGACGCTTTTACCCAAACGGCCCCTGAGCTCGATGAGTCAACGTCGATAGTTACTGTCCCCAACGGTGTAAATCTCGAAAAATTTGCATTTACAAATCGCCGGCGCGGCAAAAACATTGCTTTTTTGGGCAATCTGAGGATGGTAACGAATCCGGCCTTCGTCCTGCAGTGTATGCAAAAGCTGCACTACATCGACCCAGAGTACCGTTTGTTCTTTGGCGGACAATTTGAGGATGCGGCTCTCGAACAATATCTAAGGTATATCGTTGATGCTCTTGGGCTTCGTGATGTAGTGTTCTTTGACGGCGGCGCCGAAGATGTGAGCTGCTGGCTTGAGGACAAACACTACATCGTTTCCACCGGTATTATTGAAGGCGATGGTATGGGGCTGCTGGAAGGTATGGCTTGCGGCCTGAAACCGGTTATCCATAACTTCCCAGGTGCCCAGCGGGCCTTTCCTCAACGATTCCTGTTTAACATCTCCGAAGAATTCTGCGAGCAGATTCTTTCCGATAACTACGAACCACAATGGTATCGCAGATTTGTTGAGGAAAACTATCCGCTGGAAAACCAGTTGATAAATATCAACGACATTTTCACAAAGCTTGAACCTGAAAGCGTGACCGGCGAATCCTGGTCCGCATCGCAGTCCCAGGCCCGACACCTCTCGGTGGATGCAGAACACAGGATACCAGTCATGAGCGTTCAGTCATAAATCAATGAGTGTAAAGTGTCAAGTCAGAGGCGAAGGTCAAGTGTAAAAAAAGGGTTTTAATTCGGCGATTGAATTACTCGAAAGAGCAGACTAAATACCTGAAGGAAAAGAACTGATATGGAGCAAACAGAAGGCGATACCAGCCAACAGCACGATTCAACTCAGCATTACGAAGTTCTTCAGGAACTTGGCGACTGTTACACCTCCGTCGGAAACTACGAAGAGGCACAACACTACTATGGCAAGGCAGCCGTTTTAGGCCCTGATGAGCCAGGCCCTTATGTTGGGCTCGGGGCAGTTGCCCTGCAAAAGAATCTTCTTGATGACGCTGAAACAGCCTTCAGGGTAGCCTGTCGGCTGGACGCCAATTGCGCCAGGGCCTATGCCGGACTCGCTATGGTCGCACAGCAAAGGGCCAACTACAAGCTGGCCTTTGAGATGTATCTTAAATGCCTCGAGCTGGACACCGACTCTCCTTTAGCTCTTTTGGGACTCTTTCAAACTTCCTGCCAGATGGGCTCATTCGCCAAGGTCACCCACTATCTGGAGTTGTATTTGAATATGCACCCGGACGATGCCTCCGTTATGTTCCCTCTGGCGGCGTTGTATATGAAAGATGGCAGGCTTGAGCAGTCCAAAAAAATCCTCCTGGACCTGTTAATCCTGGACCGGGACAACCAGGATGCAGCTAATCTGCTGGAAGAAGTCGAACACGGTTTGGCCCAGGAAAAAACCCGCACCTACTTTGAGAAACAATAACCGCAATAATATCAAAGTAATTGAGGTGCTGGATAAAAACTTATGAAAACAAAGACAAGCAAAGTAGGTGCGGAGCTGGATGAGCTGCAAACTCTGTTGGAAAAGCAGATAGAGCTGGCGCGGCAGGGCAACGCGGCCGGCAGACGGATTGAGGTTTTGAGCAAGCAAGTCGATTCTCTCACAGGCAAAATCGTACGGTCAGGAATTCTTGAATCAACAGAATTTGTAAATCGACGCCGAGCTTTAAAGAAACTATACGACACACTACGCCTGGGGCTCACAGCTCAGAAAGCCGACGTTTCAGAGAAGATAAGTCAAGTTCGAAAAGGCAAAAAAACCGTACAGACTTACCGCGAGTCTATCAGTCTACTTTGATTGTCAGTTAAGTGAACTTCTCTTTTGCCGAAAATAGAGTCTGGTAGGGGCGGTTCGCGAACCGCCCGTACTTGTAATGTATGTTCGCAGACCTTTGTAAGACCGTTAGAGAGCAAAAAGGCAGACAAAAATGGGAACTTTACGTCTTCCAGGACTCTTAACAGGACTGGACACAAACACACTCATCGCTCAACTAATGGCAATTAAGCGCCGTCGGCTCAATAAATATGAAGAAAGCAAAAGCCGGTACGAGCAAAAAACAAGCGCTCTGAACCTCCTGGAAAGCAAGCTCAGCAGCTTGCGAAGCTCCGCTCGAGCACTTTCCGACGCTGACGAACTTCGCGCTTTTTCAGCATCTTCCAGCGACAGCGACATATTGACCGCTCAAGCGTCCTATAACGCTTTTGAAGGCAATCACACGGTTGAAATCAACCAGTTGGCTACTGCCGAGCGTTGGGTCCACACGAACGGCCTTGAATACGTCGAAGATTTAGTCGGAGCAGGAACTTTTATTTACTCATATAATCATAAGGAAACGGTCCTGACTACCACATCTGAGACGACACTGGAGGATTTCGTCGGCTTAATCAATAACGATGCGAACAATCCCGGCGTTACTGCAAGTCTGCTGCACTACAACGACACCTACCATCTGGTTCTGAATGGCAATGAAGCCGGCACGGATTACAGAATCTTCATAAACGCAGGCAGTACCGAAGTCTGGCAACCTAAATCGGCTCTTACTAAGGATTCTGATAACGCCACTCTGAGTACTAAAATTACAGAGCTTGACCAATTTACCCTGAACGACGGTCTGCAAGGAGACGAACAGATACAAATAACCGCTACAGACCATAACGGCGCTGATATAACCCAGGTAGACCCCTTCTATATTACGGAAAACACCACAGTTGGCCATCTTCTTTCAGAGATTAATGATGTTTTTGACGGCATCGCTAAAGCGGTTCTTGAGAATGGCGAAATTATTTTGACGGACAATACCTCCGGCACAAGCAATCTTTCAATTCTTTTGACTTACGACCCGGGCTCAGGTAACACAGTTCTGACGTTGCCTGATGAAGTTGGAGATTGGGACGTAACAGAAGGCGGCACACCAGCATCGGGCCTTAACGACGATTTTGACCCGGCTGACTTTACCCTGAGCCAGGCTGCCCAGGACTCGAAGATCAAGGTAGACGGCTTTCCTTCAACTTCAGCGGTTGCCGAGGTGCAGCATCTGGACTTTACTAACAATGCGACTGCCGGTACGTTTACGTTAACTTACGACGGCCAAACAACTGCTGCCATCGCCTACGGTGCTGCCACAGCCGAGGTTCAAGCGGCACTTGAGCTGTTACCGAACGTCTCCACCGGTGACATAACAGTAGGTGGTGATACGTTGACAGTGAATAACGGTACGATGACATTTGAATTCACCAATATATCAGGTGACGTTAATATGCTCGTTATCGACTCGAGCAGCCTCACTCCTTCGGACCCTGCGAATTGGGTTTTCACAGAACAAACGAAAGGACAGGATGGTTACATCAACAGAAGCTCAAATACGGTCGATGATGTGATTAGCGGTGTAGCTCTGCATCTGCACGATACAACCGAAGCCGGCGGAGAGGAGATAACTCTGACAAGAAACATCAAATCGGTCAAGGCAAAAATCAATAGTATGATTACGGCCTACAATGCCGTCGTCGTCTATCTTCAGGAAAAGACCGGCTACAATGATGAGCTAAAAACAGCCGGCGTGCTAATGGGAGATTACATCGTTTCAACCATAAGGAGCAACATTCGCACACCCATTATTTCCCAAACCAGTGGATTTGTAGAAGACATCGACACCTTTCTGTTACCCATCCACCTCGGCCTTGAGATTGACCGTGACGGCCTGTTGAGTTTGGACTCAAACGTCTTTGATGAAGCTATAGCTGAAGATTATCTGGGAGCTCTTGCCATAATAGGGGCCGATAAAACGGGGAGCTCCGACAGCAATATTATCGAGTTTTACGGCGCCAGTAGTAATTATACCACAGCGGGCAACTACGACGTCAGGGTCACGGTTAACGCCGGCGAACAAATCACCAGCGCCGAAATCAGGCTCTCAGGCGAATCCGCCTACCGCACTGCAACATACAGCGGCAATATTGTCACCGGTGACAGCACGTTCGATGATAACGGCGACCCTGTGTATCCTGAGAATGGCCTCCAGGTCAGCGTCGACTTAAGCCAGGGCGAAGGCACTTACACTGCTACGGTCCGGGTAAAGCAGGGCTTTACCGGCGTTATTGAAGAGGCCATCGATAAAATGATAATGACGGCAACCGGCTCGATACCGATAAGCAGAGAACATACCGAAGATATAATTGAGGAAATCGAAAACAGCATCGAGTTCGAAGAACGCCGCCTTACCCGAAGTGAGGAAAGATTGATAGCTCAATTTACCCGCCTCGAGAAAACCTTAACTTTGCTCCAAAACCAGATGACCGCCTTGGGTCTTATGATGCAAGTGAGTTATGATTAGTGACCGATTACTACCAGCCCCTGTCTATTTCCTGCGCCGCAGCCGATAAATCATAGCCAGCACCTCTGCTACCGCCACGTACAAGGTCTGGGGGATAAGACCGCCGAGCTTCACTGTCGAATATATTGTTCTTGCCAGGTCCGGTTTTCTTATGACCGGTACACCGTAAGCCCGTGCGATTTCTCTGATTTTTTCCGCTAACTGCTCTGCCCCTTTGGCCACCAGGACGGGCGATTCCATCGTCTTGGCATCGTAGCGGAGCGCAACGGCCACGTGTGTCGGGTTGACAAGAACAACAGTCGCCTTGGGCACTTCCTGCAGCATGCGCTTCCTGGCCATCTCGAACTGAGTCCTCCGGATTCGACTTCTAAGCTCCGGCGAACCTTCAAAGTCCTTACGCTCCTGCTTTACTTCCTGCCGCGTCATTTTCAGCTCCTGGGTGTATTTCCACTTCTGATAAAAGGCGTCGGCAACACCTATAACCAACAGCGCAATGCCAACGCGTATCAAAAGGCCAAGTATTATCTTCGCGATAACTGCGAGTATCTGTATCGACCAGGCCCATCGAAGGCTGGCGAGCATATTGAGCCTGCTCTGAAGATAGAACCAGACGATGAATGAGACAAAAAGCAATTTAAATATGGAAACCAGCAGTTTTACCATAGACCGGGCGTTCACCAGCTTGGCAAATCCTGTTACCGGATTTAGCTGACTGAACTTCAAGCTTATAGCTTCCGGTGCGAAGTTCAGGCCGCTGATAGCAACACAAGCTAAAACAGAGCCCGCAAAAAGCGCTGCAAGAATGGGGCAGACAACAAGTATCGAATCGACAATTTTTGCGTTGATAAAATCCGAAAATGATTTGCTGTCAGCGAAAACATCAATTTCACATGACATGCCATGCTTGACCTGCACAATGAACCACCGCAGCAGACTCGGACTCAATAGAGCTATCGCCGTTATCAGCGCCAGAAGCGTCACAACCGACGTCAGCTCCTGGCTCCGCGGCACCTGCCCTTTTTCCCTGGCTTTCTCTAACTTCTTTGGTGTTGGCTGCTCTGTCCTTTCGGCAGCCGGCTTCTCTGGCATTTTAATAGGTCCTAAAGTGAACTAAAGGGCATAAAGTGAGCTAAAGTGAAAAAAGAATATCGAATATCAAATGACCAATAGCGAACTTCGAAATTCCTTGTTCGATATTCATTCTTTTTAGCTTTAGGCACTTCAAACTGTAGCTCACTGCCTTATAAAGGCAGCAGTTTGCCCACCCAATCAGCGAATTCAGCCACGAATCCGTTAATAAAAGGCAAGAATATCGTTACGGTTAAGAGGCCGACGCCTACACGCAGCGGCAGACTTATGAATAAAATATTCATCTCCGGCACTATGCGCGCCAACACGGCTAACACCACCATCAACACCAGGAACGCCGCCAGTATTGGTGCGGACAATTTCAGGCCGGCTATGAACATTGCTGAGCCGGCTTTTATTACCCCGGCGGTCAAAACCGGTACTGTCGGCGTACTGCCAGCCGGAAATGCTTCGTAGCTTCTCGATATAATCAGCAAAAGCAAATGGTGACCGTTGGCGCTTAGAAACAGGATTATAAATATCATTTCCAACAAGCTGCTCAGCGGCTGGACACTCTCACCGGTCAATGGATCCAAAATCTGGGCCATAGCCAAGCCCATCTGCCGTTCGATAATCCGCCCGCTGAGCTTCACCGCAGAAAAAACAACAGCAGCCACTAACCCCAGAGCTAAACCGTAGGCTGCCTCGTTGGCTATCAGCAATATCGCCTCCAATACGGAAACTCGCTTGACCTCGTGCGCCAAGGGTGTTATTGCGGAGAAGAAAATCGCCACCAGGACGGTGAGACCAACTTTTATCCTGACGGGAATAGCCTTCCAGCCGAAAACAGGAAGCACCATAAAAAACGCTGAAATCCTTGTCAGCACCATCACAAAACCAAGCATTTTCTCGAAGAGCAGCGTCATAAGTCAGTGCCCGATATTCTGGATATGGCCAAAAATTTCGTTTGCAAATCGAAGTACCAACTGAAGCATCCACCCGCCACAAAACAGCGTAACGATACCAACGGCCAGGAGCTTGGGCACTATTGTTAAAGTCATATCGCGTATGGAAGTAACTGCCTGTAGTAATGTTACCACTATCCCGACCACTATGCAGGTCACCATAATTGGTGCAGCTAAAAACAAAGCCGTCTCGAGAGTGCGCCGGCCCAAAAAAAGAACGAAATTACTATCCATCAACTAAGCCTCTGTCATAATTGGTTAACTGGTAACTGGTAAGTGGCAGCCCTTTATCTGAAACCCAGGCTAAGACTCTTTGCCAGCAAGCCCCACCCGTCAACAAGAATGAACAGCATCAGCTTGAAAGGCAGGGAAATCATCATAGGCGGCAGCAGCATCATACCGGCACTGAGCAAGACACTTGCGATAACCACATCTATCAGCAAAAAAGGAATAAACAAAAGGCAGCCTATCTC